>NZ_JAMYPL010000007.1:0-285289 GCF_040320355.1 Mesorhizobium sp. M0715
CATGTTGGTCTTGATCCAGGTCTCATCGATGAAGACCAGGCACTGTGGATCGAGACCGCTTTGCCAAGAGCGCCATCGCTGGCGCCTGCGGGCAATATCGGCACGCGCCTGCTCAAGGGCGAACAGAGTTTTTTTTGAAGCTCAGGCCTTCGCGGCGCAGGAACAGCCACACCGTATTGTGCGAGACCTTGACCCCGCGAGCATCCAGCTCGTCCTTCAGCCGACGCAGCGTCAGTTCAGAGGTCTGATTAAGCCGCTCCATAATGAAGGCCCGATGCGGCTCAAGGACGCGCTTGCGATGTCCGCCCATCTTGCCCGGCGCCACCGAGCCAGTGGCACGGTAACGCTGCGACCACTTCACTACAGAGGAAACCGCAACGCCAAAGCGCGAGGCAACCGCACGGCAGGTCTCCCCGTCGCCAACCGCCGCTACTGCACGCTCACGAAGATCATTTGAAAGCGCTCGCGTCATCAGATGCTGGCCTCCAATCCAGCCAGCATCTTGAATCACAAACATCCGGCTTTGGGAATCCTACGATTCTCTCAAAATAGGAATCGCTCTAGCGCAGACATAAAAGGCGCCCGATTTCTCGGACGCCCTTTCGTGGATCTTATTCGGACTGCGCGAAAATCAGCCGTTGGCAACCTGCTTGTGCTGCACCGGGTGGCTCTTCTTCAACAGATCCGAGACCAGGAAGGCCAGTTCGATCGCCTGATCGGCATTGAGGCGCGGGTCGCAATGGGTGTGGTAGCGGTCCTGCAATTCCTCGGCGGTGATGGCGCGTGCGCCACCGGTGCATTCGGTGACGTTCTTCCCGGTCATTTCGACATGGATGCCGCCCGGATGCGTGCCTTCGGCGCGGTGCACCTCGAAGAAGGTCTGCACCTCCTTCAGAATGCGGTCGAACGGCCGCGTCTTGTAGCCGGCGGCCTCGATCGTGTTGCCGTGCATCGGATCCGACGACCACACCACGGAGCGGCCTTCCTTCTGCACCGCGCGAACCAGCTTCGGCAGATGGTCGGCGACCTTGTCGGAACCGAAGCGGGCGATCAGCGTCAGCCGGCCGGGCTCGTTCTCGGGATTGAGCAGGTCGATCAGCTCCAGCAAGCCGTCCGGCATCAGCGACGGACCGCATTTCAGGCCGAGCGGGTTCTTGATGCCACGGCAATATTCGACATGCGCATGGTCGGGCTGGCGGGTGCGGTCTCCGATCCAGATCATGTGACCCGAGGTGGCGTACCAGTCGCCGGAGGTCGAATCGACACGCGTCAGTGCCTCCTCATAGCCGAGCAGCAGCGCCTCGTGGCTGGTGTAGAAATCGGTCTCGCGCAGCGCGTAGTTGGTTTCCGAGGTGATGCCGACGGCCTTCATGAAGTCCATCGTCTCGGTGATGCGGTTGGCAAGAGACTCGTATTTCTCGCCCTGCGGACTGTCGGACACGAAGCCGAGCATCCAGCGGTGCACATTCTCCAGGCTGGCATAGCCGCCTTGCGCGAAGGCGCGCAAAAGGTTGAGCGTCGCCGCCGACTGGCGATACGCCATCTCCTGGCGAGCGGGGTCCGGAATGCGCGACTTGGGGTCGAATTCGATGCCGTTGATGATATCGCCGCGATAGCTGGGCAGCGTCACCTCACCCTTGGTCTCGTTGTCGGACGATCGCGGCTTGGCGAACTGGCCGGCAACGCGGCCGACCTTCACCACCGGCTGCGCGCCGGCGAAGGTGAGCACCACCGACATCTGCAGGAAGACGCGGAAGAAGTCGCGGATGTTGTCCGCGCCATGCTCGGCGAAGCTCTCGGCGCAATCGCCGCCCTGCAGGAGGAATGCGTCACCGGCGGCGACAGAAGCGAGCTGCTTCTTCAGCTTGCGCGCCTCACCGGCAAAAACCAGCGGCGGAAAGGTTGCGAGCTGGGCCTCCGTGTTCTTCAGCGCGGCAAGGTCCGGATAGGCAGGAACCTGCTTGATCGGCTTTGCTCTCCACGAATTCGGCGACCATTTCGTCATCGCTGCACCAACACTCTTTCCGGCGAGCACCCTCGCCCCCACTCCAGCCCCTATATGGGATGGCGGCTCCATACACGAAGCCGTTTTCGTATTCTAGACCGGAATTCAAGCGCTGGCGAATGGTCCGGGCGGGCTATGCCGCCTTCTCCACCAGCCGCGCCAACTGCGTCATGACCACCGCCGAGCCCGCCAATCGCTTCTCGGGGGTTGGCCAATCGCGTACGAAGACGACGCTGTGGTCCGGCCGGATCTTGGCCAGCGAGCCCTGCTCGCCGATGAACCGGACGAGCCCAACCGGGTTGGAGAATTCGCGCTTGCGGAAATGAATGACGACGCCCTTCGGCCCGGCGTCGAGCTTCTCGACATTGGCTTTGCGGCAGAGCGCCTTGATGAAGACGATCTTGAGCAGATGCTTGACCTCTTCCGGCAGCGGGCCGAAGCGGTCGATCAGCTCGGCGCCGAAAGCGTCGATTTCCTCGGTGTTCTCGAGATCGCCGAGACGGCGATAAAGCGCCAGCCGAAGCTGCAGGTCCGGAACATAGCTTTCCGGGATCATCACCGCCGTGCCGACGGCAATCTGCGGCGACCAGCCGCCATCCTGGACCTCGCCGGAATCCTTCACCTCGGCGACAGCCTCTTCCAGCATCTGCTGGTAGAGCTCGAAGCCGACCTCCTTGATGTGGCCGGACTGCTCTTCGCCGAGAAGATTGCCGGCGCCCCTGATATCGAGATCGTGGCTGGCGAGCTGGAAGCCGGCGCCCAGAGTATCGAGCGATTGCAGCACCTTCAGCCTCCGCTCCGCGGTGTCGGTCAGCTTGCGGTTGGCCGGCAGCGTGAACAGCGCATAGGCGCGCACCTTCGAGCGGCCGACGCGGCCGCGCAACTGGTAAAGCTGCGACAGGCCGAACATGTCGGCGCGATGGATGATCAGCGTGTTGGCGGTCGGGATGTCGAGGCCGGATTCGACGATGGTCGTGGACAACAGCACATCGTACTGGCCGTCGTAGAAGGCATTCATGATGTCGTCGAGTTCGCCCGGCGGCATCTGGCCATGGGCCACCGCCACCTTCAACTCCGGCACGGATTCCTTCAGGAAATCCTGGATTTCCGAGAGATCGCTGATGCGCGGCACCACATAGAAGGAATGGCCGCCACGATAGCGCTCGCGCAGCAGCGTCTCGCGGATGACCAGCGGATCGAAGGGCGAGATGAAGGTGCGCACCGCCATGCGGTCGACCGGCGGCGTGGCGATCAGCGACAGTTCGCGCACCCCGGTCAACGCCAGTTGCAGCGTGCGCGGGATCGGCGTCGCCGACAGCGTCAGCACGTGCACGTCGGTCTTCAAATCCTTCAGCCGCTCCTTGTGCTTGACGCCAAAATGCTGCTCTTCGTCGATGATCAGCAGGCCAAGGTTCTTGAACGAGATTGCGGAACCGAGCAGCGCATGCGTACCGATGACGATGTCGACCTGGCCCTCGGCGATACCTTTCTTGGTCTCGGCCAGTTCCTTGGCGCCGACTAGCCGCGACGCCTGGCCGACACGGATCGGCAGGCCGGAGAAACGCTGCGAAAAGGTCTTGAAATGCTGGCGCGACAACAATGTCGTCGGCACCACAACCGCCACCTGAAAGCCTTCCATCGCCGCGATGAAGGCAGCGCGCAGCGCCACTTCGGTCTTGCCGAAGCCGACATCGCCGCAAATCAGCCGGTCCATCGGCTTGCCGGCGGCCAGATCGTCGCGCACCGAGTCGATCGCCGTCTGCTGGTCGTCGGTCTCCTCATAGGGAAAGCGGGCCGCGAACTCGCCATAGAGGCCTTCTGCCGGCACCAGTGGCGGTGCGGAGCGCATTTGCCGCTCGGCGGCGATGCGGATCAGCTGCCCGGCCATGTCAAGCAGGCGTTTCTTCAGCCGCGCCTTGCGCGACTGCCAGGCGCCGCCGCCAAGCTTGTCCAGCGTCGCCTCGGCTGTGTCAGAACCATAGCGCGACAGGAGTTCGATGTTCTCGACCGGCAGGAACAGCCGGTCGTCGCCGGCATAGTGGATTTCCAGGCAGTCATGCGGTGCACCGACCGCTTCGATGGTGCGCAGCCCGATAAACCGGCCAATGCCGTGGTCGGCGTGGACGACAATGTCGCCGGCCGACAATGCCGAGGCCTCGGCAATGAAATCCGAGGGACGCTTCTTGCGTTTCGAGCGCCGGATCAACCGGTCGCCGAGAATGTCCTGTTCGGCAACGACGACCAGTTTTTCGGTTTCGAAGCCGGATTCGAGCGGCAGCACGGCCAAGGCCGCCTGACCCGGCTCGAGCTTTTCGGCTTCCGCCAGCGTTGCAACCTGCTTGAGGTTGCCGAGATGGTGTTCGGCAAGGATCTGGCCAAGCCGATCGAGCGAGCCCTCGGTCCAGCCGGCGATGACGACGCGGCGGCGCGCCGCGCGCTCATCGGCGATGTGTTTGACGACAACGTCGAACACATTGACGTTCGGGTCGGCGCGTTCCTCGACAAAGCTGCGGCCAGGGCGCGAACCGGCATGAAAAACCTTTTTCGCGCCGGCGTCAGGCGCGTCAAACGGCGTGAAGTCGATCGCTTCACGCGGCCCTAGCGAGGCAATCAGGTTTTCCGGGGAGAGATAGAGCAGGTCCGGTGCGACCGGCTTGTAGGGCACGGCGTCCTTCAAGGCACCGTCCGCCTGCTTCTTGCGCGCCTCGTAATGGTCGAGGATCAGCGTGTGGCGCTCGGCCAGCGCCTCATGCGCCAGATGGTCGAAGATGACAGGCGTGTGAGGCAGATAGTCGAACACCGTCTCCAGCCGCTCATAGAAAAACGGCAGCCAGTGTTCCATGCCGGCAAACCGCCTGCCTTCGCTGACTGCTGCATAGAGCCCGTCATCGCGCTGTGGAGCGCCAAAGGCTTCGATATAGGAGCGGCGGAAACGGCTGATGGTTTCCGGCGTCAGCGCCACTTCGCTCATCGCCTGCAACGCCATCGACTTGCGCTGGCCGGTGGTGCGCTGCGTGGCGGCGTCGAAGACACGGATCGATTCCAGCGTGTCGCCGAAGAAGTCGAGCCTGAGCGCTTCGGTCCAGCCGGGGGCGAAAAGGTCGAGAATGCCGCCGCGCACCGCGAATTCACCGATACCGCGCACGGTCGGCACGCGTTCGAAACCGGACGTTTCCAGTCGCGACACCAGTACGTTCATGTCGATCTGGTTGCCGGGCCTGGCGTGGAAGGTCTGTGCCTCGACGAGATCCGCCGGCGGAATGCGCTGCAGCAGCGCATTGGCGGTGGTGAGAATGACGGCGCGGTGCGGCTTCTTCGCCAGCGCGATCATGGCGGTCAGTGCATCGAGGCGCTTGGCGGCCGCATCCGAGCCGGGCGAGACGCGGTCGTAGGGCAAGCAATCCCAGGCCGGCAGTTCCAGCACCGGCAGGCCGGGGGCCGCGAAAGACAGCGCCTCGATGATCGCCGGCAGGCGCTGACCGTCGCGCGCGACGAACAGAACCGGCTTGTCGGGCGCGATCTCGAGTGCTGCCTGCACCAGCGCAAAGGCTTCGTAGCCATCGGCGACGCCGTCGACGATGAACTGACCGGCGCGGTCTTTCGGCAAACCGATGGTGGGAATGAGGCTCATCAAATCACGGTCTTGTTTTATCGCAATTCCCCACGGAAAACCGCTTCGTACTTTTCCTGGAATTGCTTGTGTTCAGAATGTCAGAGAACGGCGGAAAGCCAGGATCTTTTGCAGGACGGCACAATCGATGTCGGCCGGCACCGGGCGTTCGCCGGTGACCATGGGCAGGAATTCGGTATCGGGAATGTCGAGGAGCCTCTCATATTGGTCGATTTCGTCGCCGGTCAAGGCGCCGATCTCAGCGTCGGCGAAGGTGCCGAGGATAAGGTCCATCTCGCGCATGCCGCGATGCCAGGAGCGAAACAGAAGCTTGCGGCGGCGGACGTCGAGCCCCTCGCTTGATCTCGTCGTTCCGGTCATCGTGCCGCATCCTTGCTTGCTGCGGGCGCATATAGCGTGGATAGAAGGGGCTGTCAGCCTTGCAACGGCCCGGTTGGCGTCTAACATCTCGGTGTGACGAACATTCCTGACAGTATCGGCGCTAGCACCCCCCTCTGTCCTGCCGGACATCTCCCCCTCAAGGAGGGAGATCGTATGGCACGACTGCTTTCGCCAATTTCCAACTGCGCAAGGCGGGCGAGGTCAGAACTGCTAATCGCCCCCCTTGAGGGGGAGATGGCCGGCAGGCCAGAGGGGGGTGAGCGCAGACACCGCATGGTTTCTCTCAGATGAGACCTTCCATCCTCGATCCCTTGTTTGTCCCGATCACCTCGCTTGCCGGCGTCGGACCGAAAGTCGGCGCGCTGATCGAGAAGGTTGTCCCGGCCGATCTGGGTGACCGCCCCGCCCGCGCGGGCGACCTTCTGTTCGTGCTGCCGCACACCGTCATCGACCGGCGCAGCCGGCCGGGCATCGCAGGATCCGCGGAGGGCCAGATCGTGACGCTGGAGGTGCGCATCGACCGCCACCAGCCGCCGCCGCGCGGCAACAGGTCGGTGCCTTACCGGGTCTTCGCCCATGACGACACCGGCGAGATCGCGCTGACCTTCTTCCATGCTCACGCTTCCTATCTCGAAAAGGCGATGCCCGAGGGCGAGCATGTCGTGGTCTCCGGCCGCATGGAATGGTTCAACGGCCGCCCGAGCATGGTCCACCCCGACCACATCGCGCTCGCCAGCGAGGCGGAAAACCTGCCGCTGGTCGAACCGGTCTATCCCCTGACAGCCGGGCTCTCGGGCAAGGTGCTGCGCCGGGCGATCGGCCAGGCGCTGGCGCGTGTGCCCGAATTTCCCGAATGGCAGGACGGCGCTTTCATGCGCCGCCACACGTCTCCCTCCTTTGCCGGCGCGCTTGCCCGCATCCACAATCCGGCCGACCCGATCGATGTCTCCGTCGATGGCGCTGCCTGGCGGCGCCTCGCCTATGATGAGCTGCTGGCGGGCCAGGTCTCGCTGGCGCTGGTGCGGGCAAAAGTCCGCCGCCTGTCCGGCCGCCCTCTGGTCGGCGACGGCCGCATCGTCGAAAAACTGCGAGCCGCACTGCCCTATTCGCTGACACCGAGCCAGGAGTTCGCGCTGGCCGAAATCAATGCCGACCTCGCCGATCCCGAGCGCATGCTGCGGCTTCTGCAGGGCGATGTCGGCTCCGGCAAGACGGTCGTCGCGCTGTTGGCCATGGCGCGGGCTGTCGAGGCTGGCGGCCAGGCGGCCTTGATGGCACCGACCGAAATCCTGGCGCGCCAGCATCTGGCGACCATCACGCCGCTTGCCGCCAAGGTCGGGCTGCGCATCGCCATCCTCACGGGCCGCGAGAAGGGCCGCGAACGCGCTGATACGCTGGCCGGCCTGGCAAGCGGCGAGATCGACATCGTCGTCGGCACCCATGCGCTGTTCCAGGAGACGGTCATGTTCCACGACCTGGTCTTTGCCGTGATCGACGAGCAGCACCGTTTCGGCGTCCATCAACGGCTCGCCATCACCGCCAAGGGCGATGCGCCCGACATGCTGGTGATGACGGCCACTCCCATCCCGCGCACGCTGGTGCTGACCGCTTTCGGCGACATGGACGTGTCGAAACTGACGGAAAAACCGGCCGGCCGCCAGCCGATCCGTACCGTTACTCTGCCGCTGGAGCGGCTCGATGAACTGATCGGCCGCATGGTCGAGGCGGTGGCCGGCGGCCAGAAGATCTACTGGATCTGTCCGCTGGTCGAGGAATCCGAAGAAATCAAGCTGATGTCGGCCGAGGACCGCTTCGCCTCGCTGAAACCATTGTTCGGCGACCGTATCGGGCTCGTTCACGGCCGCATGAAAGGTGCCGACAAGGACGAGGCGATGCGCGCCTTCAAGCAGGGCGAGACACGCATCCTGATCGCCACCACGGTCATCGAGGTCGGCGTCGACGTACCGGACGCCACCGTCATGGTCATCGAGCACGCCGAGCGCTTCGGCCTCGCCCAATTGCATCAGTTGCGCGGCCGGGTCGGGCGTGGCGACAAGCCCTCCTCCTGCGTGCTGCTCTACAAGGACCCGCTCGGCGAGACCGCGAAACGCCGGCTGTCGGTGATGCGCGAGACCGAGGACGGGTTCCTGATCGCCGAGGAGGACCTGAAGCTGCGCGGCGAAGGCGAATTGCTTGGCACCCGCCAGTCCGGCACGCCGGGTTTCCAGGTGGCGCGCATCGAGGCGCATGCCGATCTTCTGGAGGCCGCCCGCGACGATGCCAGGCTGATCCTGTCGCGCGACCCGGAGCTGCAATCGCAGCGTGGCGAGGCGTTGCGCCTGCTGCTTTATTTGTTCGGCCGCGACGAGGCCGTGCGGCTCCTGCGCGCCGGCTGAGCCAGGGCGGCAACCGACGGGTTGGCGAGCATCCCCTCGATCGGCTCGCCATTCACGACAACCATTTGCTTGACCTCGGGCGCCACCAGCCCGGCCGAGACGATCAGCTTGGCGCCGTCCTCGATCGTCATGTCGAGCAGCACGATGTCCGACTTCGGCACATACATCAGGAATCCGGTGGTCGGGTTCGGCGTGCACGGCATGAACACGGCAATCAGCGGATCGCCTTCCTGGTCGAGCTTTTGGTTGATCTCGGTTTCCTTCTCGCTGGCGACGAACACCAGCGACCACACACCCTTGCGCGGATATTCGACCAGCCCGACCTGGCGGAACATGTCACCCTTGTTCGACAGCACGGTCTCGAAAATCTGCTTCAGCGAGCCATAGATGCCGCGCACCAGCGGCATGCGGCCAAGCAGGCGCTCGCCGAAATTGACGATGGCGCGGCCGACTATGTTGGCCGTCAGGAAGCCTATCAGCGTGATCAGGATCAACGCGACGATCAGCCCGAACCCCGGCACCGGAAACGACAAATAGGTGTCAGGGCTGTAGCGGGCCGGAATATAGGGTTTCACCCAGGAATCGACCCAGCCGATGAAAGACCATGCAATGTAGGCGGTGATCGCCAGCGGCGCGCAGACAATGAAGCCCGTGAGGAAATAGTTCCTCAGCCGGGTCACGCCGGAAGTCTTGGGAGCGTCGGACATGATTCACCGGAGGCGCGGGTTGCAGCGCAACATTAGTGAACCGGACGAAGCTTTGGAACTGCGAAGTTTTTAAAGAGCCGATTATGCCGCCGCTTCCAGCGAAGCAATCCAAACGGAAGCAGCATACGTTCGCGATTAGCCGAAACATCCCTCCCCTTCGTCATCCACGGGCGGAGCAAGGAGCGAAGCGACGCGGCGCAGACCCGAGGATCCATTCCGTGACGTCGGCCGAAGAACGCAACCCCTCAAGATGGTCGGCGAATCCTTCGGTCGCTATACTTCGTTCATGACGGGCTATGTCTATTTAACTGCGAGCCGGAAACGCGGCACCATCTATATTGGCGTCACAAACGATCCGATGCGATCCAGCGCGAGAAGTCGCTGAAACGTTGGCCGCGTCAGTGGAAGATTGAATTGATCGAAAAGGTCAATCCGGAGTGGTTCGAGCTTTTCCGCGGGACTGGGTGGTAGCGCCAAGTTCTGCACCGCTTTGATCCGCCATACCGTCCCGGAATGGATCCTCGGGTCTGCGCAGGAGCTTCGCTCCCGCTCCGCCCGTGGATGACGAAAGGATGAGGCCTACTCCACCGTCACCGATTTCGCCAGATTGCGCGGCTGGTCGACGTCGGTGCCCATAAAGACGGCGGTGAAATAGGCGAGCATCTGGATCGGCAGCGCGTAGATGATCGGCGAGATGATTTCCGGCACGTCCGGCAGCACGATCGTCTCCATCGTCTTGACGCTCGTCAGTGCCGCACCCTTGCTGTCGGTGATCAGGATGATCTTGCCGCCGCGCGCCGCCACTTCCTGCATGTTCGACACGGTTTTTTCGAAAATGCGGTCGTGCGGCGCGATGACGATGACCGGCATGTTCTCGTCGATCAGTGCGATCGGGCCGTGCTTCAGTTCGCCGGCTGCATAGCCTTCGGCGTGGATATAGGAGATTTCCTTGAGCTTTAGCGCGCCTTCCATGGCCAGCGGGAAATTGGTGTCGCGGCCGAGATAGAGCACGTTCTTATAGTGAGCGAGGTCGCGCGCGGTCTTTTCGATCTGATGGTCGAGCTTCAGCACCTGATTGGCATAGCGCGGTGCTTCCGAAAGCTCGCGCACAAAGGTCTTTTCCTGCTCCTTCGAGATCGTACCGCGCGCCACGCCAGCCCGCACGGCAAGCGATGCCAGCACCGACAACTGGCAGGTGAACGCCTTGGTGGAGGCGACGCCGATTTCCGGCCCGGCGAGCGTCGGCAGCACGACGTCGGATTCGCGCGCCATGGTCGATTCGCGCACATTGACGACGGCGCCGATCTTCATCCCCGCCTTGCGGCAGTAGCGCAGCGAGGCCAGCGTGTCGGCGGTCTCGCCCGATTGCGAGATGAAGAAGGCGGCATCGTTCTTCGACAGCGGCATTTCGCGGTAACGGAATTCCGAAGCGACATCGATATCGACCGGCAGTCGCGCGTAGCGCTCGAACCAGTACTTGCCAATCAGGCCGGCGAGATAGGCGGTGCCGCAGGCCGAAATCGCCAGCCGGTCGATTTTGGCGAAATCGAAAGGCAGGTCGAGCGGCTTGGAGACGCCGCCGACAAAATCCAGATAATTCGCCAGCGTGTGCGAGATCACCTCGGGCTGTTCATGGATTTCCTTCTCCATGAAGTGGCGTCTATTGCCCTTGTCGACCATGAAACTGGTCGAGAGGGACTGCTGGCGCTTGCGGTCGACCTTTGTGCCGTCGATGTCGAAGATGGTGACGCCGTCGCGGCGCACCACCGCCCAGTCGCCATCTTCGAGATAGGTGATCGAATTGGTGAACGGGGCGAGCGCGATGGCGTCTGAACCCAGAAACATCTCGCCATCGCCATGGCCGACAGCCAGCGGCGGACCGTTGCGCGCGCCGACGATCAGGTCTTCATCGCCCTTGAACATGATGGCCAGCGCGAAAGCGCCTTCCAGCCGCTTCAGCGCCTGGTGCGCGGCATCAACCGGCTTCAGCCCCCTGGCGAGTTCGCGCGCCACCAGATGCGCCACGACCTCGGTGTCGGTCTGCGACGAAAAAGAATAGCCGTCGCGGATCAGCTCGGCGCGCAGTTCGGCGAAATTCTCGATGATGCCGTTGTGGACGATGGCGACGCCATCGGAAAAATGCGGGTGCGCATTGGTCTCGTTGGGCACGCCATGCGTCGCCCAGCGTGTGTGACCGATGCCGATCGTGCCGTCGAGCGGCTCGTCCTTGAGCCGGCGCTCCAGGTTGATCAGCTTGCCTTCGGCGCGGCGGCGGGCGAGTTCGCCACGCTCGATGGTGGCGACGCCGGCCGAGTCATAGCCGCGGTACTCCAACCGCTTCAACGCATCGACGATGAGCGGCGCAACCTGCGAGTGGCCGACGATTCCAACGATACCGCACATGCAGAAAGCCCCCGATTCCCCGGAAAACCAGCGCTATTTAGGGATGGCCGGCCTGCCGTGGAAAGTCACATTGCATTTCGTCCCGTATAACGGAACGCTCATTCTGTCGATGCACCATGACAGGCCGCCTTGCAATCCGGTTACTGCAATCGTTCGGTTTGTCAGGCTTCGGTTTTCAGACGATGGTTTTCACCAGAGAGATATCTCGCTAATAGCCCTGCCATGAGCGAGAGCAAGCCCACCGTAACCCTCTGGCGCCCTGTCGGCCCCAGGGAACTGAAACTGATCCAGGCCTCGGGGATGCAGGCGTTTCCGCCGCGCCTGCCCGAGCAGCCCATTTTCTATCCCGTGACGACCGAAGCCTATGCGGTGCAGATCGCACGCGACTGGAACGTGCCGGCCAGCGGCTCGGGGTTCGTCACCCGGTTCGACGTTCTCAAGAGCTTTCTCGACCGCTACCGGGTCGAGCACGCTGGCAGCAAGGCGCATCTGGAATACTGGATTCCGGCCGAAGATCTCCCTGAATTCAACAAGGCGATCGTCGGCAAGATCGAAGTCACAGCCGCTTTCGGCAAGGACGCGAAGACTTCCGGCTAACGCCCGTTATCCAGCAGCCTTTTTCTTCGCCGCCGCCGCCGAAGCAAAGCGCTCGCGCAATTCCTTGCCCTTGCCTGGAATCGTCTTCTGGCGGGCGCGGCCGAAGGCCAGCGCGTCGTCGGGCACGCTTTCGGTGATCACGCTGCCCGAGGCGATGTAGCCGCCCTTGCCGATGGTGACAGGCGCCACCAGCGACGAATTGGAGCCAATGAACGCGCCCTCGCCGATGTCCGTGAAGAATTTCGAATAGCCGTCGTAATTGCATGTGATGGTGCCGGCGCCGATATTGGCACCCGCGCCGACGCGGGCATCGCCGATATAGGTCAGATGGTTGACCTTGGCGCCCTCCTCGATAACCGCCTGCTTGACCTCGCAGAAATTACCGACCTTGGCCTTGTTTCGGAGATCCGCGCCCGGCCGCAGCCGCGCGTACGGCCCGACATCGCAATTGGACGCAATGGTGGCGCCCTCGATATGGCTGAAGGCATGGATCTTGGCGCCCGTGGCGATTTTCACGCCCGGGCCGAACCAGACATTGGGCTCGACGATGGTGTCAGCGCCGATCTCGGTGTCGTGCGAGAAGTACACGGTCTCCGGCGCGATCAGCGTCACGCCCGACAGCATTGCCTCATGGCGGCGGCGCGCCTGCCAGATGCCCTCGGCCTGCGCCAGTTCGGCGCGATTGTTGATGCCGAGCGCGCTCTCGAAGCTGGCTTCGGTGGCGACGACATCGAGGCCTCGCGCGCCGGCGATCTCGACAATGTCGGTGAGGTAATACTCGCCTTTGGCATTCTTGTTGTCGACCTGATCGAGCAGCGTCAGCGCGTGAGCGCCGGCTACCGCCATCATCCCGGCATTGCAGAAGCCGATTTTTTTCTCCTCCTCGGAGCAATCCTTTTCCTCGCGGATGGCGACCAGCTTGCCGTCCTTTTCGATCAGCCGGCCATAGCCCGTCGGGCTGGGCGGACGGAAGCCAACCACCACGACGGCCGCACCTTCCGCCAGTTTCAGCCGCGCCACGGTCAGCGCATCGGCGTCGATCAGCGGCGTGTCGCCGAACATCACCAGGATATCGTCATAACCCTTTGATATCGCATCGCGCGCGGCGAGCACGGCATGCGCGGTGCCGAGGCGCTTGTCCTGCACGAAGGTCTCGGCCTTTGGAGCGAATTTCGCCGCCGCCTTGCGCATCTCTTCGGCCCCATGGCCGATCACCAGCGCCTGGCTGCCGGCACCAGCGGCTTCGGCTGCCTTCACCACATGGGCGACCATCGGCAGGCCGGCGATCTGGTGCAGCACCTTCGGCAGCACGCTCTTCATGCGCGTGCCTTCGCCGGCGGCAAGGATGACGGACAGGCAGGATCTCTGGCTCATGGAACGACAACCATATGAAAGGGTTGGGAATCAAAGCATGCTAGCAGTGGCGCCATGCTTCACCAATGCGGTTAAATTCCGGTGAGGTGGGAGCGGAGGCGTTCAGGATTCGATCCGCGTTGCCGTAGGCATCCGCGTCGCCCTAAGCAAAAGCAAAGCGATAGCCGGTGCTGTTAGATCATGTTAAATTTTCTAATCGTCTCGGGGATAATTCACATGTGGCCGTTTTCAAAAAAGCAGTCGAATATCTCGCGAGAAATTGTTTCGAGCGCCGACCAGAAAAATTCAAGGCTTGGTAGTGTAGAGAACTTTGCAAGGTATCTTGGCGTTGACATCACCCCCTACGGAGCAGGTGTCGCGCTACTGTCTCTCGAGAGCGGATACAGCGAAGCCGAAACAGCATCACATTTCGCGGTTGTAACTTTGGCTCGCGACATTCGGGAGGCAGGATTCGATATCGAAAAGATAGTGCGATTTGCGCCCATTGCCATGGCAACGCTTGAATGCCTGAAGGAGCTGAAAGATCGAGGATTAATGCGCGAAGAAATTTGGCAAAATGACACCACGGCGATTGGCAAGATCGCTTTTCCAAGTCCGGATACCCATTCTTGGATCGAGCGAGTTCTCAGCGATCCCACGGTAGCTCGTGACCGCGTTGCGGTGAGCCGCATCCAAATTTAGATCAAACCTACCCCAGCCGCCCCAGCACCGGAAAATTCTCCAGCAGCCAATACGACACCGTCTGCACGCCACCAGTGAGGAAAAACACCCCGGCGACGACCAGCAGCGCGCCGATCGCTTTTTCGACGCGGCCGAGATGGACGCGGAATTTGCCGAGGAAGCGCATGAAGGCGCCGGAAAACAGTGCGGCGATCAGGAATGGGATGCCCAGCCCGAGCGAATAGGCGGCGAGCAGCAGCGCGCCCTCGCCCACCGTTTCGCGGCCACCTGCCAGCGTCAGGATCGGCCCCAGCACCGGGCCGATGCAGGGCGTCCAGCCGAAGGCGAAGGCCAGTCCCATGACATAGGCCGCGACGGCACTTGCCGGCTTGCCCTGCGACTGGAAGCGCGCCTCGCGCGACAGCAGCGGAATGCGCAGGATGCCGAGGAAATTCAGGCCCATCAGGATGATCAGCACACCGGCGCCCATTGCCAGCGGCTCCTGCCAGACGCGCAGCAGCCGGCCGATGGTCGAGGCGCCGGCGCCCAGCGCGACAAAGACGGTCGAGAAGCCGAGCACGAAGGCGATCGAGGAAAAGAGCAGCGCGCCGCGTGCGCCTTCACGCGCTGTCGCACCGGCATTGCCGCGGAAATCGTCGACCGACACGCCGGCCATATAACAGAGATAAGGCGGCACCAGCGGCAGCACGCAAGGCGACAGGAACGAGATAGCTCCCGCCCCGATCGCGCTGACATAGCCGATGTCCAATGCCATTTCCAAGAACTCCAATGCCGTGACGCCGATATAGCGACGCGCAGCCTTGTCCACCAATCACCATTGTGTTGGCAAGATCATCCATTGCCCGACGCACTTGCCAGGAAGAAACCACAGCCCGCAGGCGTTGATGCTGTGAGGCCGCGATTTCCCGCGCGTCTCCAGATATCAGTCAGGGAGATTTCCATGAAAACCATAACCGCAGGACTGGCAGCGCTTCTACTCAGCACAGCCGCATCCTTCGCCGCCGACGCGTGGAAGGAAGCCGAGGTCAATGGCACCAAGATCTACACCGACGCCAACGGCATGACGCTTTACACCTATGACAAGGACGAGAAGGGCAAGACCAACTGCTATGACAAATGCGCCACCAACTGGCCGCCGCTGAAGGCCGAAGCCGGCGCCAAGGCGGATGACGAATGGACCGTTGTCGACCGCCCCGACGGCACCAAGATGTGGGCCTATGACGGCAAGCCGGTCTACACCTTCATAAAGGACAAGAAGCCCGGCGACGTGACCGGCGACGGCGTCGGCGAAGTCTGGCACATCGTCAAGGCCGACTAAGCCACTCTATCCCAGTCCCGCCTGCTGACTGGTCGCCGGGCATCGCTTCATGCCGCCGGCGGCCAGCATCAATCAGCCGTTCTGGCGTCGAACCGACGCTATTCCCGGCCGTCACTCCGCGACTCGGTGGAAAAGTGAAACCAGGTCGTTTTCGCCGGCTCGGCACCACATCTCCCTTTCCCAAAATTCTGTGATTTTCTCCATACACTCTTAGAGTGTATTGCTGCGGACCGGCCCGCAATTTGGGCGCTTCCCCTTGACCGGATGCAAAAGCGCGGCCATGTGAGCGACAAATAGAACGAGATTTCGTCGCGCGCAGCGGAATTCTTCTGCCGCACCACAGCTGATATGAGACCTCATGGACGTCGTCGTCGTCGAATCGCCGGCCAAGGCGAAGACAATCAACAAATACCTCGGCAAGAACTACAAGGTTCTGGCCTCGTTCGGCCATGTCAGGGATTTGCCGGCCAAGGATGGCTCGGTGCGTCCGGATGAGGATTTCGCCATGTCCTGGGCGGTCGACACCGCCTCTGGCAAACGCCTCGCCGACATCGCCAAGGCGGTCAAGGACGCCGACGGCCTGATCCTCGCCACCGATCCGGATCGCGAAGGCGAAGCGATTTCCTGGCATGTGCTGGAAGTGCTGAAGCAGAAGCGCGCGCTGAAGGACAAGCCGGTCAGCCGCGTCGTCTTCAACGCCATCACCAAATCGTCGGTGCTGGAGGCGATGGCCAATCCGCGCCAGATCGATGCACCGCTGGTCGATGCCTACCTCGCCCGCCGGGCGCTGGATTATCTCGTCGGCTTCACGCTGTCGCCGGTGCTGTGGCGCAAGCTGCCGGGCGCCCGCTCGGCCGGCCGCGTCCAGTCGGTTGCGTTGCGTCTCGTCTGCGACCGCGAATCCGAGATCGAGCGCTTCATCCGCGAGGAATACTGGCAGATCGCCGCCCTGCTGGGCACGCCGCGCAACGAGAATTTTGAAGCGCGGCTGACCGCCTTCGACCGCAAGAAGCTGCAAAAGCTCGACATTTCCAACAAGGCGCAGGCCGACGACATCAAGTCGATGCTTGATGGCGCAACCTTCAAGGCGGTGTCGGTGGAAGCCAAGCCGACCAAGCGCAATCCCGGCCCGCCCTTCACCACTTCGACCCTGCAGCAGGCCGCTTCGTCAGGTCTCGGCTTCTCGGCCAGCCGCACCATGCAGGTGGCGCAACGCCTCTATGAAGGCATGGAGATCGGCGGCGAGACCACAGGTCTCATCACCTATATGCGAACCGACGGCGTGCAGATGGCACCCGAGGCGATCGACGCCGCACGCGACGCCATTACCAAGGAATTCGGCGCAAAATACCTGCCGGAAAAGCCGCGCCAGTATACGGCCAAGGCCAAGAACGCCCAGGAAGCGCACGAGGCGATCCGCCCGACGGATTTCATGCGCACGCCGGCATCGGTCAGGCAATATCTCGATTCCGACCAGATGCGGCTCTATGAGCTGATCTGGAAGCGCGCCATCGCCAGCCAGATGCAGTCGGCCGAGATCGAGCGCACCACCGCCGAGATCGAAGCGGTCAATGGATCGCGCACCGCCGAGCTTCGCGCCGTCGGCTCGGTCGTTCGCTTCGACGGCTTCATTGCCGCCTACACCGACCAGAAGGACGACGATACGGAAGACGAGGAAAATCGTCGCCTGCCCGAAATCCGCGCCGGCGAGCAGCTTGCCCGCCAGGCGATCAATGCCACCCAGCACACCACCGAGCCGCCGCCGCGCTATTCCGAGGCGTCGCTGATCAAGAAGCTGGAAGAACTCGGCATCGGTCGGCCTTCCACCTATACGGCGATCCTGAAGACGCTCGAAGACCGCGACTATGTCACCATCGACAAGCGCCGGCTGGTGCCGCAGGCCAAGGGCCGGCTGCTGTCGGCCTTCCTCGAAAGCTTCTTCAAGCGCTATGTCGAGTACGACTTCACCGCGTCCCTCGAGGAAAAGCTCGACGAGATCTCGGACGGCAAGCTCGCCTGGAAGGACGTGCTGCGCGATTTCTGGAAGGATTTTTCCGGTGCCGTCGCCGACATCAAGGAACTGCGCGTCACCGACGTGCTCGACGCGCTCAATGAGGAACTGGCGCCGCTGGTGTTTCCCGCGCGCGAAGACGGTTCGAACCCGCGCATCTGCCCGAAATGCGGCACCGGCAATCTGTCGCTGAAACTCGGCAAGTTCGGCGCCTTCGTCGGTTGCTCCAACTATCCCGAATGCTCCTTCACCCGCCAGCTCGGCGACGCCGCCAATCCGAATGGCGAGAATGGCGGCGGCGAGGACGGCACCAAGGTCATCGGTAAGGATCCCTACACGTCAGAGGAAATCACGCTGCGGAGCGGCCGCTTCGGCCCCTACCTGCAGCGCGGCGACGGCAAGGAAGCCAAGCGCTCCAGCCTGCCCAAGGGCTGGACGGCAGAATCGATCGATCACGAAAAGGCGCTGGCGCTGCTGTCGCTACCCCGCGATGTCGGCCAGCATCCGGAAACGGCCAAGATGATCTCGGCCGGGCTCGGCCGCTACGGTCCGTTCGTGCTGCATGACGGCACCTATGCCAATCTCGAGAGCATCGAGGACGTGTTCTCGATCGGCCTCAACCGCGCCGTGTCGGTGATCGCCGAGAAGCAGTTGAAGGGCAAGGGCGGACGCAATGGCGGCACTGCCGCTGCGCTCAAGGAGCTTGGCGACCATCCCGATGGCGGCGGCAAGATCGTCGTGCGCGACGGCAAATACGGACCTTACGTGAATTTCGGCAAGGTCAACGCCACCCTGCCCAAGGGCAGGGATCCACAGTCGGTGACCATCGAGGACGCGCTGGCGCTGATTGCCGAGAAGGAAGCCAAGGGCGGCGGCGGCAAGAAGCCTTTCCGCAAGGCGGCAGCGGCCAAGGCGCCGGCAACCAAGAAAGTGGCAGCCAAGAAGCCGGCCGCGAAGAAAAAAGGATAGGGCAGCGTGGCGCGCAAGATCACCGGCAGAACCCACGGCGATCCGCGCACCGCCGACACCAGGGCCAAGGTCAAGGACGACTACCGGCCGTCGCGTGACGAAATCCTGCGCTACATCGCCGAAAATCCCGATCGCGCCGGCAAACGCGACATCGCAAAGGCGTTCGCGCTGCGCGGCGACGACCGCATCTGGCTGAAGGACATTTTGCGCGACTTGCAGGACGAAGGCATCCTTACCAAGGAGCGCAAGGGGTTGGCCCGCGTCGGCGCCCTGCCCCATGTCACGGTCCTCGATATTTTCGACCGTGATGCCGATGGCGTGCTCTTGGCGCGTCCTACCGAACACACGGCCAATGGACCGCCGCCCATCGTTTCCATCCGCCTGTCGCGCAGTGGCAGTGGACCGGCGCCCGGCATTGGCGACCGCGTGCTGGCCAAGACCTTTCCGGCCGACGACACGAACGTCGCCCTGGGCGGCCCCGCCTACACCGGGCGGGTGGTGAAGATTTTCGAAAAACGTACCGATGCCGTGCTCGGTGTCTTTCGCATCTTGCAGGACGGCACCTTCCGCATCGAGCCGGTGGAACGGCGCCAGCCCGAACTGATCGTCGACAAGGAATTCCAGAACGGCGCCAAGAACGGCGACCTGGTCGAGGTCGAGCCCGCGCGGGCTTCTCGCTATGGGCTGCCGAGAGCCAAGGTGCTCAACGTGCTGGGTTCGCTGACCAGCGAAAAGGCGGTCTCGATGATCGCCATCCACGCGCATGACATTCCGCATATCTTCCCGGCCGACGTCATCGCAGAATCCGAAGCGGTCAAACCCGCGACGCTGGATCATCGCGAGGACTGGCGCGACCTGCCGCTGGTCACCATCGATCCGGCCGACGCCAAGGACCACGACGACGCCGTCTTCGCCACGCCGGATCTCGACGAGAAGAACCCGGGCGGCGTGGTCGCCACTGTCGCAATCGCCGACGTCGCCGCCTATGTGCGCTACGGCACGGCACTCGACCGCGAAGCGCTGAAGCGCGGCAATTCGGTGTATTTCCCGGATCGCGTCGTGCCGATGCTGCCCGAGCGCATCTCCAACGATCTCTGCTCGCTGCGCGAGGGCCAGGACCGGCCGGCATTGGCAGTGCGCATGGTTTTTTCGGCCGAGGGCCGCAAGCTCAGGCACTCCTTCCATCGCGTCATGATGAAGTCGGCGGCAAAGCTCGCCTACCAGCAGGCTCAGGCGGCGATCGACGGCGCGCCGGACGACAAGACAGGCCCGATCCTCAAAACCGTGCTGAAGCCACTGTGGGACGCCTATGCGATCCTGAAGCGCGGCCGCGATGGCCGCCAGCCGCTCGAACTCGACCTGCCGGAGCGCAAGATCGTCCTAAAGCCGGACGGCACCGTCGATCGCGTCATCGTACCGGACCGGCTCGATGCCCACAAGCTCATCGAAGAATTCATGATCCAGGCCAATGTCGCGGCGGCCGAAACGCTCGAGGCGAAGAAACAGGAACTGGTCTATCGTGTCCATGACGCGCCATCGCTGGCCAAACAGGAATCGCTGCGCGAGTTCCTGCAGACATTGGGCCTGTCACTTGCGCGCGGCGCGCAGATGCAGCCAAGCCAGTTCAACGGCATTTTGGAGCGCGTGCGCGGCGCCGACAATGAAGGCCTGGTCAACGAAGTGGTTCTGCGCTCGCAGAGCCAAGCCGAATACTCGCCAAAGAACATCGGCCATTTCGGTCTCAACCTCCGCCGCTACGCCCATTTCACCTCGCCGATCCGCCGCTATGCCGATTTGATCGTGCATCGCGGACTTATTGCCGCACTCGGATTGGGTCCGGGCGGGCTGACGCAGGACGAAGCGGCACGGCTCGAAGATGTCGCCGTGCTGATCTCCGGCACGGAACGCCGCGCAATGGCGGCCGAGCGGGACACGGTCGACCGTCTGATTGCCAGCTATCTCGCCGAACGCGTCGACGACCGGTTCGATGCCCGCATCTCCGGCGTCACCAAGTCAGGACTATTTGTCCAATTGCCGCAGTACGGCGCGGATGGTTTCATCCCGGTGTCAACTCTGGGCGGCGATTACTATATATACGATGAAACGGCCCGCTCCCTGTTCGGAGAACGCTCGGGCAAAGGTTATCAGCTCGCGGACCGTGTCGAGGTCCGACTCATCGAGGTGGCGCCGATGGCCGGGGCGATGCGCTTCGAGATGTTGACCGACCCGAAGCCTCTGCCGGGCTCCAAGCGGTCGTTTCACAAGGCCAAGGGCCGCGCCCGCGCGTCGCAATCGCGACCGGGTTCGCGCGGCAGGAGACGATGATGACAACAGCCATGGAAGAACAGGTTTTCGGCGGAGAACATCACTCGGGCCGGACCGCGCGCCCGCTGTGGACGGCGATGAAGCGCGGCCTGCTCGGCCGCTGCCCGCATTGCGGCGAAGGCAAGCTGTTTCGCGCTTTCACCAAGACCGTCGACACATGCAGTGTCTGCGGCGAGGAATTGCATCACCACCGGGCCGACGACCTGCCCGCCTATCTCGTCATCGTCATCGTCGGCCACATCGTGCTGGGCGCCTTCATGGGCGTTGAAGCGACGTCGACGCTGTCCACATGGCAGCACATTGCCATCTGGGTGCCGCTGACCATCCTTTTGTCGGTTGCGCTGCTGCAGCCGATCAAGGGTGCCGTCATCGGACTGCAATGGGCCTTCTATATGCACGGCTTCGGCGGCGAGCACGACGTGATCGAGCCGCATCCCGGAGCCTAGGCCGCAGCCAAGAATGCTGCCTGGTGCAACATACCGACCGTGAAAGGCCACTTTCGCTTGCCAGAAGTTTCCGCTAGGTCCTGCGCATGGACGGTATGACCAAGGCGGAAGTCGACAAGATCGAGCGGAGCATGATCGCTCATAGCGACCGGCCAATCCGCCCGCGCGACGCGGCAACCCTCATCCTGCTCGACCGCAAGGACGATGACGTGCTGGTTCTGATGGGTCGCCGTCATGCCGGCCACGCCTTCATGCCGGGCAAGTTCGTCTTTCCCGGCGGCCGCACCGATCCGGCCGACAGCCGCATACCGGTCGTCGCCGCCCTGCATCCGGAGCAGGAAGCCAGGCTGATCGCCGGGCCAGGGCGCACAAGCGCCGCACGAGCCCGCGCCATCGCCCTGTCCGCCATCCGCGAAACCTATGAGGAAGCCGGGCTGCTGATCGGCCGCAAGGGTGCCTTCGCAACCTCCAGGTCCGACTGGCAGGGTTTTGCCGAACACGGCGTGCAACCCTCGCTGGACATGCTGCGCTTCGTCGCGCGCGCGATCACGCCGCCCAACCGGGTGCGCCGCTTCGACACCCGCTTTTTCAGCGCCTGGCGTGACGACGTCGCCGTCGAACTGCCCGGTGGCGGTCCCACCAACGAGCTCGAAGAGCTGGTCTGGCTGCCGCTCGCCAAGGCCAGGGAAGCCGACATACCCGATATCACCCGAATGATCCTGGACGAGCTGGAAAAGCGCCTCGCCCATGATCCGCTGTTGCGTCCTGGCGGTCCCGTGCCCTTCTACCGGCTTGTCCGCAGCCGCTTCACCCGCGAACTTCTCTAGAGCAATTCCAGGAAAAGTGTGACGCGGTTTTCCGCCCGGAATTGCGTAAGATCAAAAAGACAGAGTATTCAGCATCCCATGACGGTCGATACCCAACCACAGGGCGACGAACGCGTACACTGGCTGCCGATGGTGGCGGCGATCTCGTCGATCAGCGTCGTCGGCATCGCCATCGGCCTCGGTATGCCGCTGCTCAGCGTCATCCTTGAAACGCGCGGCCATTCGGCTTCGATGATCGGCCTCAACACCGCCGTTGCCGGCCTCGCCTCGATCGCCGGTGCGCCTCTGGCGACCCCGCTCGCCATGCGCTTCGGCGTTGCCTGGACCATGATCGCCATGATCGCCGCCGGCGCTCTGGCCTTTGTCGGCTTCCATTTCGCACCCGATTTCTGGATGTGGTTTCCACTGCGCATCGTGCTGCACATTGCGCTGACGGTGCTGTTCATCCTGTCCGAATTCTGGATCAGCACCTCGGCGCCGCCGCACCGACGCGGCCTTGTCCTGGGCATTTATGCCACTGTCCTGTCGCTCGGCTTTGCCGCCGGACCATGGCTGTTCGCCCATCTCGGCAGTTCCGGCTTCAGGCCGTTCGGCGTCATCATCGCGTTGGTGACGCTGGCGGCCATACCCGTGCTGGCAGCACGCAACGAGAGCCCGTCGATCGCCTCGGATGGCGAAACCAGCAATTTCCTGCGCTACATCTGGCTGGTGCCGTCGGCGACCGCTGCCGTGCTGGTGTTCGGCGCGGTGGAAACCGGCGGCTTTGCGCTGTTCCCGATCTATGGCAGCCGAATCGGCTATTCCGAAGCCGATGCAGCACTTCTCCTGACCATGATCGGCCTCGGCAATGTGTTGTTGCAGATCCCGATCGGCATGATCAGCGACCGCGTCAGCGATCGCCGCTACCTGCTGATTGCCTGCGCCACGGTCGGTCTTATCGGCACCGTCTTCATGCCCTTCTTCGCCCAGAATTGGCATCTGATGGCCGCGCTTCTGTTCGTCTGGGGCGGCGTCGTCGCTGCCATGTACACGATCGGCCTCGCCCATCTCGGCTCGCAGCTTTCCGGCCATGAACTGGCGTCGGCCAACGCCGCCTTCGTGCTGTGCTACGGCGTCGGCATGGTGCTCGGCCCGCAGGCGATCGGCATCGGCATGGATGCGTTCGGCCCGTCCGGCTTCGGCTGGTCGCTCGGCCTGTTCTTCGCGGCCTATATCGCTTTGGTCGCCGTCAGGTTGGTTCGCAAGATCCTGCTGTAGCGCGACTGCGGCCAGCCCTGCATTTGGCACGGCACGGTGACAGGCTGCTGACAGAACCGTGTCAGGAGCACAGGGCTAAAAAGGTGTCCCAAAACACTCGAGGACATTTCCATGATCGACAGCGGCTTTGAAACCACATCGCTACGAATGACACTGCTTCTGCTCGTAACGTTCCAGGCTCCGGCCGCCGACGTCGACCGCATCATGGATGCCGTGGTGGCGATTGCGCCGCTGGCCATGGGCAAGTATGACCGCAATGCCTATCAGTCGGCGCACGGCATCGAACGCTATAGGCCGCTTGACGGTGCGGCCGCCGGCGCCGAAACCGAATTGAGGCGGCGGCCCGGCACGGTCGAGGTTTCCTTCGAACTGCCGGACGATCAGGCGCTGGCCGCTCGTGTCGTCGAGGCGATTTTCCAAGCACATTCCTATCAGGAACCGGTGATCCGCATTCAACCGATTCTCGCCAGCCGTTCCAAGGGGCTGGACGACCGCGCCAATCCGAATCGCTGGTGGAACACGACCGGAGACTGGAAGAAGGTTGCTGCACCGGCGACAGAAACCGCATGATTTCCGTTCACCAGCAGGCTCAGGCGGATCGCACGAGGCTTGCCGGGCTTGACTTTCCGGGCGCGTTCTTTATGTGTCGCGCTAAGTTTCCCGCGTCCGGGTGTTTCCCCGTGCTCCAGCGGCCAAAACCCCACGAACAAACGGACTGATATCATGGCTAAAGCCGCAAACATCAAGATCAAGCTTCTGTCGACCGCCGACACCGGTTTCTTCTACGTGACCAGCAAGAACAGCCGCACCAAGACCGACAAGCTGTCGTTCCGCAAGTACGACCCGGTCGCCAAGAAGCACGTCGAATTCAAGGAAACCAAGATCAAGTAATCTGGGTTTCCCGCTGCAATGCCGAAACGCCGCCCAATGGGCGGCGTTTTTCGTTTGTAGCCAATTGATTTCGTTGCATCCGAGCAGAGACTCCAGCCAAAGGATTGACCCTTCGCCATGGTTGCGGCACCCTTGGCCGTGGGTTGGGTGTCACGAACAAGGCGCCTATGGATGTCGAAGAAGTTGAAAGCTGCAATCATTGCAGCCCTTGTCGCTCTGGCTGCTGGTTTCGCCGTCAGCCACGGGCTGATAAGCCAGCAGACGGCCGATGAGATCAAGGCCAGGACTGACCAGGTTCTGACTGAGGAAGAGGCCGCACAGCCTGCACCTCAGCCTGACAGCCCCGCCCCGCCTTCCACGGAACCCGCACCGCAGGCTCCGGCCCCTCCCGCCGCGGCACCCCCGCAAGGATCACAACCGGGTCAATGAAGAAGCCCCGCCGGCATGGGCTCCTCTCGTGCGATCGCGCCATCACCATACCTGCTGAGTGTATCGTTTTAATACAATCGCCGATTGGTAGACTTGCACCACGGATAGGCAGTTAGTTTCAGCGTCAGGCAAAAAGGGGGGAAATGCCTCGCACTGGGAGAAAACGATGTCCGTACAAAAAGGCGACTTTCGAACCAACAGAGCCGACTACGTGATTGCCGCGATGCATGGCGGAGTGACCGCCGAAGACAGCGTTCGAGACGAGAACCTGGCAAGGAGAAAGAAGTCCCTGTGGCTGAAGGAGCGGCGATCGGCCAAGTCGGCTGAGAACCCGTTGGACAGCTCGCCGCTGTCTAAAAGAAGCCCTCGCGGTTAGCGATTTACAATCACCCTTCCGCGATCACACCATAGCCGCACACAACCCACTCACCCATATTGCAGGTGCCGCCGTCGGTGTTGACTAGCTCCGACGGCGGCCTAGTTCGTGGCGAAATAACCTCCGTTTTTTGAGAAGACGGCGGGACTAAGGTCTTGTGCCCTACACGCAAAGGTCCGACTGGTCCTGTTAGGTTCCGGAAATGTCTCTTGGACGTTCCGCTATTTTATCCAATTGAAATGTAGCGTTACCGTGTATTCCCGCCCGATAGCGGCCTGATCCGGCTGCCCGCATCCGCCCTGGCTGAGTCCCCTCAGCCGATGCGCTCACCGCTCTTCGGATCGAATAGATGCAGCTGGTGTGGTTCGGCCGCCAACCGTACCTCGTCGCCGGGCTTCACGCCGGCACGGCCCATGGCAAAGACGCAAAGCTGCTGGCTGGCCAGCTTGACGTAGAACTGCGTCGAAAGCCCGAGCGGCTCGACCACCCCCACCTCGCCCTTCAACGCGCCGTCGTCCGCCAATTTGATATGCTCAGGCCGCAAACCGACGGTGATTGCGTCGCCATCCTTGAGCGGCAGGCCTTCCGGCAGCCTCAGCGCCTGGCCATCGGTCAGCACGGCCTGCGGGGTAACGCCCTTGCGAACCGTCGCCGGCAGGAAATTCATGCCGGGTGAGCCGATGAAACCGGCGACGAACATGTTGGCCGGCCGATCATAGAGATCGAGCGGCGCGCCGACCTGCTGGATCAGCCCGTCATGCATGACGACGATCCGGTCGGCCATGGTCATCGCCTCGATCTGGTCGTGCGTGACATAAACCGATGTCGTCTTCAGCTGCTGGTGCAGCGCCTTGATCTCGGCGCGCATATGGACGCGCAGCTTGGCGTCGAGGTTCGACAGCGGTTCGTCGAACAGGAAGACCTTGGGATCCCGCACGATGGCACGGCCCATGGCGACGCGCTGGCGCTGGCCGCCCGACAATTGCCGCGGCAGGCGCTGCAGGAAGGTGTCGAGCCCGAGCCGCTTGGCGGCGCCGTCCACCCTGGCATCGATCGTCGTCTTCTGCGCCTTCTTCAAGAGCAGGCTGAAACCCATGTTCTTCGACACGTCCATATGCGGATAGAGCGCATAGGACTGGAACACCATGGCGATGTCGCGGTCCTTCGGTGCCACGTCATTGACCAGCCGCTCGCCGATGCGGATCTCGCCGCCGGAAGCTTCCTCCAGCCCGGCGATCATGCGCAAGAGTGTGGACTTGCCGCAGCCTGACGGACCGACCAGGACGACGAACTCGCCATCGGCGATTTCAAGGTCGACCGCGTGCAGGACGCGGACGGCGCCATAGTCCTTGCGGACCTTTTCGAGCGTAACAGAGGCCATAGATCTATCCTTTGACGGCGCCGGCGGTCAGGCCGGTGACCAGATAGCGTTGCAGGAAGGCGAAGAAGATGCAGACCGGGATCAGCGCCAAGATGGACGCCGCCATCATCTGTCCCCAATCGACGGCGAACTTGCCGATGAAGGTGAGCAGGCCGACGGCAAAGGTCTTCTGATCGTCGCTGGAAATCAGCATCAGCGCGAACAAAAGCTCGCTCCAGGCTGCAGTGAAGACGAAGCCGAGGGTGGCGCCCATGCCCGGCAGCGTCAGCGGCACGATCACCTTGCGCATCGCCTGCGCGCGGGTGCAGCCGTCGATCATCGCGGCCTCTTCCAGATCCTTCGGGATGCCGTCGAAGAACGACTGCATCAGGAAGGTGGCAAAGGCCGTGTTGAAGGCGGTGTAGATGATGATCAGCCCGGTCAGGCTGTTGATCAGGCCGATCTGACCCATCACGCGGTAGATCGGCGGAATGACCATCACCAGCGGAAAGGTCTGGGTCAAAAGCAACATCAGCGCCAGTGCCGCCTTGCCGCGAAAGGTGAAGCGCGACATTGCATAGCCGGCGAGCGTGGCGATGATTGTCACCAGTGCCGCCGTCGATACCGAGACGATGACGCTGTTGAGGAAATAACGCGGAAAATCGGTGGCCTCGAGCACGGTGACGAAATTCTGCAGCGTCATGTGCGACGGCCAGAAGGTGATGCCTTCGGAGTAGAGAAGCCGCTCCGGCGTGACCGAGATTTTTAGCGTCCAGTAGATCGGGAACAGGGCAAAGAGCACGTAGGCCGCGATTGCCGCGTAGAGGCCGATGCCGCCGAAGAAGCGCTGCGAGGTTGAGCGTCCTGCGATCATCAGACGTGCCTCACCAGGGTGCGGCGGATACCGATCAGCGCAATCGCATAAGCAATGAGCAGGACGAGCAGCAGCACCGCCACCGCCGAGGCATAGCCCTTGTCCAGCGATTTGAAGGCGCTGACATAGATGTAGACCGGCACCGTGTTGGTCGAGCCGGCTGGCCCGCCCTCCGTCATGACGAAGATCAGGTCGGCGAAGGTGGCGATCCAGATGGTGCGCAACATCACGGTGATGGCGATGGTCGGCGCCAGAAACGGCAGCGTCACCTTGGTGAAGCGCTGCCAAGGCGAAGCGCCGTCGATGGCCGCTGCCTCATGCAGTTCCGACGGAATGGATTTCAGCGCCGCCAAGAGCGTGATGGCGAAGAACGGAATGCCGAACCAGATGTTGGCGACGATCGGCCCCCACATGGCAGTCGAAGGATCGGACAGCACATTGGTCGGCTCCGCCTTCAGTCCCAGTGCAAACAGCCAGTGCGGCAAAGGGCCGATGATCGGATTGAACAGCCAGGCCCAGGTCAGACCCGACAGGAAAGACGGCACCGCCCAGGGCAGGAACACCAGGGCTTGTACAGCCTTGCGGCCGCGAAACGGCTTGTCGAGCAGCAGCGCCAGGCCGAGGCCAAGGAAGAACTGGAAAAACAGACTGGCGACGGTCCACCACAACGTGTTGACCAGCGCCTGCCCCAGCACCTGATCCGACAGCATCGCCTGATACTGCCCAAGCCCGACATATTCGGACTTGAACGCCGAGAATTTGCGGAAGGAGTAGCTGATGCCGATGACCAGCGGCACCAGAAGCACCACGACCAGCAGGATGATCGCCGGGCTGAGATAGAGCCATGGCTCGATTGCGGCGTGGGATAACCGCTTGCGGCGCGGCTGGCCGGCGGATCGTATTTCGGACACGGCATAGGTCATTGGTTTAGGGGTCACTCCTGGAACGTCGGCTGGCGGAGAGCGTCCTTCTCCCCGTGAAACTGGGAGAAGATGCCGTAGACAGATGAGGGGCAGCGCTAACCTGGCAGAAGCTAGTGCTGCCCTCATCCGTCATTTCGTGACACCTGCTGCCCGTGAACGGGGGAGAAGGAAAGAAGAGCTACTTCTTGCTCTTCGCCAGCCAGTCCTGCTGTTCCTTGGTCAGGAACGCTGCCCACTGATCGGCGACCTCCTTGGCCGTCTTCTGGCCGAGCAGCACTTCCTGGAAGTTCTTGATCGCCACCTGGTCGACGAAATTGCCGAGGTTCTCCAGATGCGTCGGCGGGGTCACCATTTCATATTTGGAGCTGTCGCTCAGCTCCGTGAACCAGCCCTTGAACTGCTCGGTCTTGAAATGGGGATCCTGGTCGGCGCCGTTATGGATCGGGACAACGCCGACTTCCTTGGCCCATTCCAGATTGTCCTTCGGCGACAGCAGCGTCGCCATCAGCTTCCAGGCGTCGTCCTTGTGCTGCGAGTTGGCAAACATCGCCCAGCCGGCATAGCCCAGCGTCGGATAGGATTTGCCGCTCGGTCCGACCGGCAAGGGCGCCACGGCGAAATCGTCGGCGCTCATCTTGTCGGCGATGCCGAGCAGCGCGTCCGGATCCTGGTTGAGCATGGCACAGGTGCCGGAATAGAAGCCGGTGACCGTTTCGTTGAAACCCCAACTCACCGCATCCTTCGGCGCCAGTCCGTCCTTGTACATGTCGGCCAGCATCTGCAGGCCCTTGACCGAGCCTTCGTCGTTGATCGTCGAAGTGCCGTCCTCGTTGAAGTAGCCGCCCTTGCCGGCGGCGATGTTCATGAACATGTGCATGCCGTTGAAGGCGCCCGGCCCGCCGCGCAGGCAGTAGCCGTATTTCCCCGGGAGCGCAGAAATCTTCTTGGAATCGGCGATGAAATCTTCGATCGTCGCCGGCGGGCCATCGAGGCCGGCCTCCTTGAACAGTTTCTTGTTCCAGAACAGCGCGTTCACATAGTAGCCGTAGGGGATCATGAACTGGGTGTTGTTGACGGTCGAGCCGAACTGCTTGGCGCGGTCGCCCAGCGTCTTGGCGTCATCCCATTTGGCCATATAGGGGCCGAGATCCTCGAGCTGGGCATTGTTGGCATAGAGGCCCATCCAGCGTTCCGGCATTTCGACGATGTCGGGCGTATCGCCGGCCTGCACCATTGTCAGGAATTTCTCGAACGCCTGGCCCCAGGGCAGCGAGATCAGCTCGACCTTGATGCCCGGATTGGCTGTTTCGAACTCGGCGATCTGCTTTTTCAGGAACTCGGTGCGTGGCGGGCTGGTGATGACTTCGACCATTTTCAGGGTCGAATCGGCCACGGCATTTCCGGCGGAAATCGCCAGTCCCGCAACGGTGGCAAGCATGACGGTCAGTTTTTTCATGTTCAAGACTCCCATTTTGAACCCGCTTGTTATTTTCTGGCTTTTTCGAAGGCTTGGGCGACATCCGCCCACAGGTCTTCGACACTCTCCAATCCGACATTGAAGCGGATGGTTCGGGGGCTGACGCCGAAGCGCGCCATCGAATTCAGGCCAGGCGTCTGCTCCAGCGACGCCTTGGCCGGCACGACCAGGCTTTCATGCCCGCCCCAGCTGACGCCGATGCGGAAATATTTCATCGCATCGACGAAGACGGGGATGTCGATCTCGTCCGTCACCTCGAAGGAGAACAGACCGGCATAGCCGGCCAGTGTCGCCTTGCCCGGATGGTTCGAATAGACAGGATGGTTGACGCGCTCGACATTGGCATGCGCCTTCAGCCGTTCGGCGATGGTCAGGCCGCTCTTCATGTGGTGCGGCAGGCGCAGCGGCAGCGTGCGCAAGCCGCGCAGCAACAGCCAGGCTTCGAATGGCGACAGCTTGCCGCCGAGATAGGAATAGGTCTGCTCGTTGATGTGCTTGATATGAGCGGCCGAACCCGCGACGACGCCAGCGACGGTGTCGCTGTGGCCGCCAAGGTATTTCGAGGCCGAATGCAGCACCAGGTCGACGCCATGCGCGATCGGCTTCTGGAACACCGGCGTCGCCCAGGAATTGTCGATGGTGGTGACGATGCCCTGTTCCTTGGCCAGCCGTGTCAGATGCGCGATGTCCTGCAGCTCGAACATCATCGAGGTCGGGCTTTCCAGGTAGAGCAGCTTGGCGCCGGGAAGTGCCGCCGCGACCGCATCCGGGTCGGAGCCGTCGACATAGTCGACCTTGATGTTGAGCCGAGGCAACAGCCGCTCGAACAGCCGATAGGCATCGCCATAGCAATTGCGCACCGCCACGATGCGCTCGCCTGCCCCAACGAACGCAAGCACCGTGGCACTGATCGCCGCCATGCCGCTGGAAAAGCCGCGCGCGGCTTCTGCGCCCTCAAGCGCTGCCACGCGCGCCTCGAACTCCATCACCGTCGGATTGTCGCCGCGCGAATAGATCGGCTGCTTTCGTTTGCCAGCAAAGGTATCGGCCATCTCGGCATAGCTGGCGAAGGTGAACAGCGAGGTCTGGTAGATCGGCGGCACCACCGCACCGCCGGGAAACGGTTCGTCATGCGCCAAGAGTGTCGCCGCCTCGGCGAGATAGTCGTGATCGAAACCGGATGGATGCTCGTTCATGTCTGGCTCGAAAGTTTGAGTTTGGCGGCACCGCGCTTGAGGTCGTCCTCGACGGTGGCGATCAGCTTGAGCGCCTCGGCGCGGGCCCCCTGCGGGTCGTGCGCGGCGATGCATTCGTAGATGGTGCGGTGGTAGGGAAAGCTGGCGTGGCCGAAGTCGCGCACGCCGAGCGGATGCTCCCAGAAGCGGTGGAACAACTCGTACATGGCGGCGATGATCTGCTCGAACAGCGGATTACCCGAGGCCCGGTAGATCGCCTGGTGGAACTCCCAATCCTCTTCCGACGACATGCCGTCGCGTGTGCGGAACGCCTGCTCCATGATGTCGAGCTTGCGTGCGATTTCGGCGATATCTGCCTGGCTGGCGCGTTCGGCGCAAAGAGCTGCGGCCTCCGCCTCCAGTGCGCGGCGGATCTCCATCGTCTGCATCAGGCTGGTGAAATCATTGCCGCCCGCCAGCGTCAGCGGCATGTGCAGCATATCGTGTGAAACAGCCGCCTTGAGATAGGTGCCGCTGCCCTGGCGCCTCTCGACGAGGCCGAGCCCTTCCCAGCGCGTCAGTGCCTCGCGCACGGTGTTGCGGCTGACCTTCAGCCGCTCGGCCAGAATGCGTTCGGTTGGAAGCCGCTCGCCCGGTTGCAGGGCTTCGGCGCGAACAAATCCCACCAACGCCTTCAACACCGCGTCGTCGCGCGCCGTGGTCTGAATGGGTGGCAGGCTGTTCTGGTCCACATTTCCTCCAAGTGGTCCAATGGTCCAACCAATTTCTGCACAAAAGGAAGCTCCTGTCAACCAACTGTCAGGAGCACTGTCGGAGGGAGCGACGCAATACTTTCAAGGCGGTCGCGCGATCGCGCTTCGATAGTATCTAATCTGAGGCAGCAGGCGACCCGAACCAGGTGGTCAGCGCGTCCACCAGCCCCTGTTGGGTTCCCGCCCCGGCCCAAGCCACATAACCATCGGGCCGGATCAAGACGGCGCCGGGCGCGGCGACCCTCCCGAGCACCGGGAGGTCCCAGATGCCGGCGTAACCGGCGTCGATCTGGCGGACCCGATCAGCCCAGGGCGCGAGGTCCAGCCTGCCGGGCTCACCGAAGTTGAGCAACACTGGCTGCGCGTCGTGCAGCAAGGTGAAGACCCGCAACGGTCCGCCAGCGGTGGTCAGATCGAGATCGGGCATTCGCCGCCCAAGCAGTGGATGCCCCTCGCCAAGGTCGTAATGGACACCCAAACCAGACATCTCCGCGGCGATTTTCTTGCGGGGTTCATCCATGCCGAGAAACTCGGCAACGGTGTCGGCCAAGGCCTTGCTGCGGTCATCCGTGCGGCGAAGCGCGACCTGTGCCATCGTATTGCGCAACACGCGGACGGCAACCGGATGACGCTCGGCGTGATAGCTGTCGAGCAGGCTTTCCGGCGATATCCCCTTGATGACTTGGGCCAGCTTCCATCCAAGATTCACCGCATCCTGCACGCCGATGTTGAGGCCCTGCCCACCCATCGGCGGATGAATGTGCGCGGCATCACCCGCCAGCAGCACGCGCCTGTCGCGATATGCGGCAGCCTGGCGCGTCATGTCGGTGAAGCGGGAGAGCCAGGTCGGGCTGTGGACCCCGAAGTCGGTGCCGTAGATGGCAGTCAGCGCCTCGCTGAGCTCGCGCAGGGTCGGGTCGCCGCGCGCCTCCAGGCATGGCTCCGTCAGCACGACGCCAACCTTCTTGCCGTCCTCGATCTTGCCCAGGGCATGAATTCCGGAGGCGTTGCTGCGGAAGCCCCATGCCGGTTCTTCCGACATTTCGACCTCGGCAATCATCCAGCTCATCGTCGGATCCCATCCGGCGAACTCGATACCGGTCGCCTTGCGAATGGTGCTGCGGCCTCCGTCGCAGCCGACCAGATATGCGGCCCTCAGGCGGTGACCGGTGGACAGTTCGACGTCGACGCCGCTGTCGTCCTGCGTAAACCTCGTAACCTCGTGTCCGCGATAGATCGGTACCTTCAACTCGCCGACCCAGTCGGCCAGGATGTGCTCGATGTGGTTTTGCCGCAGTGCCAGCAGATAATTGTGCCGGGTTGGGAAGTCGCTGATGTCCAGGCGGATCATGTGAAAACCCACGGCCGGGCTCACTTGGCCCTCCGAGAGGAACCGATCCGCAATTCCGCGCTGGTCGAGCACCTCAAGGGTGCGCGCATGCAGGCCGCCCGCGCGCAGGCCGGCAAGCTTCTGATCCGGCCGCCTTTCGACAATGGCAACGTCGACGCCTGCCAACGCCAGTTCGCCCGCCAGCATCAATCCCGTCGGACCACCCCCGGCGATCACAACCGCATGATCTGAAATCATTATCGTAACTCCCGTTTTCCGCACCTTGGTTTGGGTCGCGGTTTTACGGGAGGAGCCGGGTCTTGCCGCAAGCCTCTTGCGCGCCATATGTATGAAATGGAAGGGGTGCTCTTCCCCTCATCGTTGGCTGCTCTCACAGCGAAACTGTGTAGGAACGGCTAAAACGGGTATTCCGATTTCACATGCAAAAACGCAGATTCCTCCGTGCTTTGGCACGGAGTTCTAATGTTGTTTTGGAGAGAAGGGGGCCGGTCGGCGTTTGGCAGCGGTACGAGGAGGCCACTATGTGCCAGCGCCGGCCGGCCGACCCCACGGACCCAGGAGATGCGGCGGACCTGAGCATCATGGGGTATTCCCAGGATCGGAGCCGGCTTTCTATCCTCGTGCCGGCTTCGTCTTGGCCTGCACAGTTGCGCAAGAGTTTATGAAAATCAACAGTTTCTTAACCAAGGCTCGCGAATCGCTTGGATTAAGGTAAACGGGTAACCCTGTCGGGTTGACAGGATAATCGGGGCTGGATCGCTACGCCGCCTTGGCGACGACGCGATTTCGGCCGCCGCTTTTGGCTTCGTAGAGCGCGAGATCGGCACGCTTCATCAGCGCCGCCACCGTGTCCACCCCCTTCAGCACCGACGACACGCCGACGCTGACCGTGACTTCGATCGCCTTGCCGTCCTGCCCGATGGCGAAAGCCGCCTGGGCGATTTCGGCGCGAATGCGCTCGGCTACCTTCTCGGCCACCGCGCCCTCGGTGTCCGGCATCACCACGACGAACTCCTCCCCGCCAAAACGGCAGGCAAGGTCGATACCCCTGACATTCTTGCGCAGCCGTCGTGCGAATTCCCGCAGAACCTCGTCGCCGCCGTCATGACCGTGCGCGTCGTTGATCGCCTTGAAGCGGTCGAGGTCGGTGATCATCACCGACAGCGGCCGGCGCCGCGCCACCGCGCGATCGAACAGCGTCTGCAGATGGCTGTCTAGATAGCGGCGGTTGTGCAGCCCCGTCAGGCCGTCGGTCACCGCCATTTCGATGGTCTGGGTGACGCTGGCGCGCAGCTGGTCGTTGTAGCGCTTGCGGCGCACCTGGGTGCGCAGCCGCGCCGTCAACTCCTGCTGGTCGATCGGCCGCATCAGATAATCATTGATGCCGAGTTCGAGGCCGCGGATGATGCGTTCCTCCTCGCCCTCCTCCGCCAGCAGGATGATCGGCACGAAACGGGTGCGATCGAGCGAGCGCAACTGCGAACAGAGCCTCAGCGGATCGAAATCGGCGAACGCGGTCGAGATCATCACGCATTCATAGGACGTCTCGGCGGCCTGGAAGAAACCGGCATGCGGATCGCTGGAGATATCGAGATCGGCGCGGTCGCGCAGCATCTTCTGAATGCGCTCGACGGATGATTTGCGTTCGTCGATCAAAAGCACTTTGGGCGTCGTCTCCTCGGATGCGAAATTGCGGCTGAGCAACTCCTCGATGCCGATGTTGCGCGTCGTCGAGGCGCGCAGCCGCAACTCGTCGGTCAGCGACTTCAGGCGAACCAGGCTCTTGACGCGCGTCATAAGCTGCAGGTCGTTGACCGGCTTGGTCAGGAAGTCGTCGGCGCCGGCCTCGAGCCCGCGGACGCGGTCGGAAACCTGGTCGAGCGCGGTGATCATCACCACCGGAATGTGCGATGTCGCCGGATCGCTCTTCAGCCGCCGACAGACCTCGAAGCCGTCCATGTCCGGCATCATCACGTCGAGCAGCACGACATCGACCTTGCCGTTCTCGCAGGTCTCGATCGCATCCGGCCCGTTGGTGGCGGTCAGCACTTCGAAATATTCGGCCAGCAGCCGGACTTCCAGCAGCCGCACATTGGCAGGGATGTCGTCGACGACGAGGATCCGCGCAGTCATTTCACAAGGCTCCGGCTCGGCTGAAAGGGCACATCACGCATCGCCCAGATAGGATTTGATGGTTTCGATGAAACGCGGCACCGAGATCGGCTTCGAAATATAAGCCTCGCAGCCGCCCTGGCGGATACGTTCCTCGTCACCCTTCATGGCGAAGGCGGTCACCGCAATGACCGGGATGACGTGCAGCTCGTCGTCTTCCTTCAGCCATTTGGTCACTTCAAGCCCCGACACTTCAGGCAATTGGATATCCATCAGGATCAGATCCGGCCGGTGCTGGCGCGCCAGATCGAGCGCTTCCAGACCGTTGCGGGTGCGCACGGTCTCGTAACCGCTTGCCTCGATGAGGTCCCGAAAGAGCTTCATATTGAGCTCATTGTCCTCGACGATCATAACCTTCTTCGGCATCGATTTCCCGTCCCGGCTGCCCTTCCGCTTCGAAGGCGACCGTCATGCGCCCATGTCTGAACGCACCAAACCCTGCTTCACTTTACGGCAATATGATTGACGAAACGGAAATCCGCGGCTGGAAAACAGCGCGAATTCCACCTCGTCCCTGCGCGTCCAAAGGGCGCGCCACGCTCTAATGGCTTGCCGCAAGCAACTCTTGCCATTACTGCGGGAGAGACTCATTCCACACACCGAAGGTAGTGATGGCAAACGCAGCGTCAATGCGCGAAGAAGCGGAATCGATTGCCGTGAAGGCCCTGGGCTTCGTCGCCTCCGATCCGGAGCTGCTGCCGCGCTTTCTGGCGATCACCGGCATAGAGGTCCATTCGATCCGCAAAGCCGCCAGCGAGCCGGGTTTTCTGGCCGGTGTCCTGCAATTCATCCTCGCCCACGAGCCGACTCTGATGCGCTTTGCCGAGGAAACCGGCACCCCGCCGGCGGCTGTCGGCAAGGCCTTGCGGTCGCTGCCGCTGGGCGACGACAACCACGAGCATTCCATATGAGCGATGATCCGGAAACCGCGCGCCAGATTGAAGAACTGGCAGCCGACGACCGACCGCTGCTGGTGCTCGACGTCGATGACGTCGTGCTCGAATTCATCCGACCGTTTCCGAATTTCCTCAAGGCGCGCGGCTATGGCTTGACGCTGGCCTCGTTTCGGCTGACCGGCAACATAGCAGAGACCGCTAGCGGCCGCCTGATCGAACAGCCCGAAGTCACGGCACTGCTGGCCGATTTCTTTGACGCGCAAGCCGATTGGCAAAACATTACTGACGGCGCTGCAGAAGCCCTGGCAGGGTTTGGCGACCGCGCGGAAATCATCTTGCTGACGGCCATGCCGCACAAGCACCGTGCCGTGCGTCGCGTCCATCTCGACGCGCTTGGGCTGAGCTACCCGCTTCTGACCACTGAAATGGCCAAAGGACCGGCAGTGGCCAAGCTTCGCGGCAGGGCCGGCCGACCGGTGGTTTTCGTCGACGATCAGCCGCACAATCTGGCGTCGGTACGGGAATCGGTCGCCGACGCCGAACTGTTCCACCTGATGGCCGACAATTCGCTGCGCGCATTCCTGCCGCCGGTGACGGACGATGTGGTCGTCGTCCAGGACTGGCACGAGGCAGCGCCCAAGATCGCAAGCGCGCTGGGGCTCTGAACTCCAGCTTCAGGGGTTCAGTTCGCACCTGCGCCGCCGCTGTCGTCTCCGCTGTCATCGGCGCCGTCACCATCATCCACGCTGTCGTCCACGGCCGGATCGGCGGGCTTCAGCATGACGCCATTGACGGTGACCGAGCCATCGGCCTTGGCATTGACGATCCATTCCAGCCGGCCATCGGGCAGCGTCTTGCCAAAGCCCTTCGCCATGAGAGCGACTGGCACGTATTGGCCAACCTCCGGTTCCGACTTTGCCGCTTCCTGCAGGCCTTCGACAAGCTTGTCGAAGCCGGCGACATCGACGGTTACGCTTCCTTCGGGCTTTTCGCCTAGGAATGTCATCTCGCCTTCCAGCGCGATCTCCGTGTCCTTGTTCTTCACGGTGCTGTGGCCAAGCACGACCTTCGGCATTTTGGCCATGAAGTCGACTTTAAGCTGCTCGCCGAATTCGGCCGACAGCGGTGGATTCTTATTGAGATCAAAGGCTTCGATCGCCTTCTTCGCCATGCTGTCGAGATCGATATTGGCGCCGCCAAAGTTCAAATCGACATCGGTGGGCAACAACCCCACGCTCCAGCTCGGCAGAAGCTGGGTCGGCACGGTCAGCCCCGATGCCTTGATGCCGTACGTGATCGTGCCGTTCTGGGCGACGCCATCGGTGCCGAACACGGTGCTGAGCTGGGTGGCGCCGAAATTGCCGACCGGGCTTTCCACCGCAAAATCCTTGAAACCGTAGGTCCCGTCGATACGCTGCCAAAGCGGCAAGGCGGCGAGCAGAAGCGATTTGAGCTGCGCCTGGTTGTCCTTCAGCGTCGCCTCGTCCTCGTTGGCCACCGCAAATGCCAGGAGATCGAGCAATGGCTTGGTCCGCACGCCCTTGCCGCTGGCTTCGACCGACAGTTCAGGCGACCTGACGGTGACCGGGAATTTCAGCCCGCTCTCGGGGTCATCGAAATTGATCGCTTCGACAAAACTCGACACCTTCTGCGAGGTTGTGAAATCGACGCCCCCGGTCGCCGACTTGGTCGCGGCAACGGTCGCGATGCCGGCGCCCGTGCTGGCTTCCATGTGCTGCTTGGCATCCTTCGATGCCATCGTCATGCCGGCCATCGAGCTGGTGCCGCTGGTGAAGGCCGCCAGATTTGGATCGTAGACGCCCGAGCCCTTGCCGTCCTTGATCGAAAACTGAGTGCTTTGCAGCCCCTCGGGTCCGTTGAACTCGAAGGAGGCGGTTTGGGAGAAATCCATGGAGACATCCCAGGACCCGTCGCTGCGCGGCTTGACCATCAAGGCATAGGGCGCGAAGTCGAACTTCAGCAGTTTCTGGTCCGGAAATGATGCGGCAAGTGCCTTGAAATCGAACACGATCTTGTAGGCGCCACCTTCGAGCGAAACCTTCAAAATGCCTTTGTCGATGGCCTGCTTGCCGACATAGCGGGACAAGTCGTCGGACAATTGCTTCGCACCCTGACTGTCGGCGGTCTGGCTGAAAGCAGGGGCACTCAACGCAAGAAGGAACACGAATGGCAGGGCACGGTTCACGCGAATTCTCCGTTTGACCTAGAAGAAAGACTTTGTCCGTCTGGTATGAAATTACCGCTGCAACCGCAAGGTGAGATCGACAACGGCACCCGGGCAGACCATCTCGATCAAAGCACCAGCCGCATCAGCGGGCGACCGGCCTTGCGTTCCACCAGCCGCTCGAAACCCGCCTTCTCGAAGACCCGTGACGAACCGACGAACAGGCCGATCGAGCGCGAATCGCGAGACAGGTCCATCGGGCACGCCTCGAGCAGCCGGGCCCCATTCTGGCGGGCGAAACCTATGCCGCCTTCGACGAGGCGATGCGTGATGCCCCTGCCGCGCGCCTTGGCGCGGATGAAGAAGCAGGAGATCGCCCAAACGGCCGCATCCCCCGCGTCGGCAGGATCGACCGGTGCCGACCCCCTGCCCTGATTGTTCCATTCGGGCACGTCGGCGCGCGGTCCGATCTGCATCCAGCCAACCGCCTGGCCATCCTCGAATGCCAGCAGTCCGGGCGGCGGGCCGGCTTCGATACGCGCCTTGATGTGGTCCTTGTTGCGTTCCCGGCTGCTCTCGCGGCGCATCGCCGGCGCCAGCCGGAAATGCGTGCACCAGCAGCCGTAGCAGGCGCCTTGCTTGCCGAAGAGGTCCTCGAATTCAGCCCAAAGCTCGGGCGCAAGCGGCGCTATGGTCGTGCTCATGCGTTCTCCCCAGGCCAGCCTTGTCGCTGGCCTTGCACTGTCGTACCATTGCTTCTGTTCTCTTTATGTTCGCAGCGATGGCGGCCCCTGTCAACAATCCCGATCACGGTTTTTGCCGCGACTGCCTGATGTTTCAGCGCAGCCCGACGCGCCGCTGCGAGCGCTGCGGCAGCCCCCGGCTTGTGCGTCATCCCGAGCTTTACCGGCTGCATCTGGCCCATATCGATTGCGACGCCTTCTATGCGGCGATCGAAAAGCGCGACAATCCGGCGCTCAAGGACAAGCCGCTGATCATCGGCGGCGGCAAGCGCGGCGTCGTCTCCACCGCCTGTTACATCGCCCGCATCCAGGGCGTCCGCTCGGCCATGCCGATGTTCAAGGCGCTCGAAGCCTGCCCGGAGGCGGTCGTCATCAGCCCCAACATGGAAAAATACGTGCGCGTCGGCCGCGAAGTGCGCGCCATGATGCAAGCGCTGACACCGCTGGTCGAGCCGCTGTCGATCGACGAGGCGTTTCTCGACCTCGCCGGCACCGAACGACTGCACGGCCTGCCGCCTGCTGTGGTGCTGGCGCGCTTCGCGCAGGCCGTCGAGAAGGAGATCGGCATCACCGTTTCGGCCGGCCTGTCCTATTGCAAGTTCCTTGCCAAGATTGCGTCTGATTTTCGCAAGCCGCGCGGTTTCTCGGTCATCGGCGAGGCCGAGGCAGTCGGCTTCCTGGCGGCGCAGCCGGTGACCATGATCTGGGGTGTCGGAAAGGCATTCAACGCCGCCCTGGAGCGTGACGGCATCCGCACTATCGGCCAGTTGCAGCAGATGGATCGCGGCGACCTGATGCGCCGCTACGGCACGATGGGCGACCGGCTCTACCACCTTTCGCGCGGCGAGGACCTCCGCCGCGTCGATCCCGATCAGGACGCCAAAAGCGTATCGGCCGAAACCACCTTCGATACCGACATCGCTTCGCTGGAGGAACTGGTCGCGGTTCTCAGGGGTCTTTCGGAAAAGGTCTCGGCACGGCTGAAAAAGTCAGGCATTGCCGGGCGCACTGTGGTGCTGAAACTGAAGAGCCAGGATTTCAAGCTGCGCACGCGCAATCGCCAGCTCGGCGATCCGACCCGGCTCGCCGACCGCATCTTTCAGACCGGGGTGGAGCTTCTGCGCAAGGAAACCGACGGCACGAAATATCGGCTGCTAGGCATCGGCGTCAGCGACCTTTCGGACGACGACAAGGCCGACCCGCCCGATCTGGTCGACATCCAATCGCGCAAGCGCGCCATGGCCGAAGGCGCCATCGATGCCCTGCGCGACAAGTTCGGCCGCAAGGCGGTGGAAACCGGCTACACATTCGGCAAGGGCCGCGACGCCCATCCGCCGGAGCCGCTTGAGGATTAGGTGCGTTGCAGATCAATCCTGCTCGTCACCACGCTCTTGCCGGTTTTCGGGTCGGTGTCGATGACGGTCAGCCGCATGCCGTTCTCGCCGCGTTTCTCGACCTTCATCTGCGCCCTTCGGTCGCCATTGACCTCCTTGGCCCAGCGAATGCCCAGGTTGATCGCGTTGCCCGAACGGCTGCCGTTGAGCTGTGCCGGTCCCGTGCGAGAGCCGACATAGGTGCCGCTGTATTTGGCGCCGCTGGCCTTCAGATCCGCGCTGATGGCACGCGTGACCACGACAAGCCCCCGGCAATTGCCGTCGAGCGACAGGGAGGTCGATGTCGCGTTCGAGCTGAACGTGCAGGACACGTTCACGGTCGGCGCATCGGTGGTGACCTTGACGATACCCCTGCCGGCGAAATTGCCCTTGAACGACTGGAGAAATTGCGTCTCGTCGGCATGTGCCGCCCCTGCCGCAACCAGTAAACCGCCGGCAAGCGCGAATTGCGCGAAGGATCTCATCGAAGCTCTCCCTGTCGATCTTCTAAAAGGCGGGACGGTCCGCCAGCACGGCTGACCATCGGGATTCAACGCCACTTGCCGTTTCAGGTTCCGCCCGCCACATGACTGTTTTACAACATCCAGGCAGTCGCGACTGGCCCAGAAGAATGCCTTGCGTAGCGATTGCGGCAGAAGTCCTGGCCTGCGACATAGCGCGAATGGCACCCACACCCTCGATCCCCAAGGCCGCGTTCTGGATGGCGCTGTCGATCGCTTCCTTCCTTGGGATGACGGTCGCCGGCCGAGCCACGACAGCGGAGCTCAACGTCTTCCAGGTGCTGGAGTTGCGCTCTGTGATCGGCTTCTTCATCCTTCTGCCGCTGGTGATGACGAGTGGCGGCTTTCAAGCCATGCGCACGCGGCGCCCCATTGCCCACGTCGCCCGCAACGTCATCCACTACACGGGCCAGGCGGCCTGGCTCTACGCCCTCACTTTGATCCCGCTGGCCGTGCTGATCTCGATCGAATTCACCACGCCGATCTGGACAGCTATCCTGGCGGTGATTTTTCTTGGCGAAAGGCTCAACCGGCCCAAGCTGGCAGCGATCGGGCTGGGGCTGATCGGCGTGGTGATCATCGTGCGCCCCGGTGTCGGCTCGATCGATCCTGGACATCTCGTCGTGCTGGGTGCCGCGGCCTGCTTCGGCATCTCGGTGGTCACGATCAAATCGCTGACCCGGACGGACGGCGTCGTGCGCATCATCTGCTGGATGCTGATTATCCAGTCGATGGTCGGTCTCATCCCGGCGCTCTATACGTGGCGCAACCCGCCACTGGAGTTGTGGCCATGGATCGTGCTGATCGCCTTCACCGGCATGTCGTCGCATTTCTGCATGGCCCGTGCGCTTGGCTATGCCGACGCGACCATCGTCTCGCCGATGGATTTCCTGCGCGTGCCGCTATCGGCGCTGATTGGCTGGCTGCTCTATAGCGAGCAGATCGACGCCTTCACCGCCGGTGGCGCGCTGCTGATCCTGATGGGCAATCTGCTCAATCTTCAGCGCAGGCCAATGAAGCCGGCCGAAGTGGCGGCGTCGTAGTCCCGCCGGCCGTCAGTTCCCTTCGTCGGGTATGTTGAGGAGATGGCCGCAGGCTTTGCAATGCACGGCGTCCGGCTCGTGCCGCCGCAAGCCGCACTGCGGACAGGGAAACAAAACCTTGGCTGGCCGGAAGATCGCCTGAGCCAGTCTGACAAACAGCGATATGCCGATGATCATGGTGACGATTGCCGTCAGCTTGCCGGCCATGCCCGGCAGCACGATGTCGCCGAAGCCGGTCGTCGTCACCGTGGCGACGGTGAAATAAAGCGCGTCGATATAGTTCTCCAGGCCGGCGCCAGTGCGGAAGAAGAACGTGTAGACGAAGCCGGTGATGACAAACAGGAAGGTCAAGAGGTTGATGACCGCGTGGCTGGCCTCGCGCCACGGCCGCAGGCCGCGCATCTCCAGATGCCGCCAGAGCGAACCGCTGCGCGACAGCGACCACAGCCGCAGGATGCGCAGGAAGGCGAGATTGGCGAACGCCGTCGGCATCAGCAGCGTCAAAAGGATGAAGAGATCGACCCACGACGTCGGCTGCTTCATCAGCCGCAGCATGTTTTTGGAGGCAAGCAGCCGGGCGACCAGGTCCGCGGCGACAAGCGCGGCCGCCGAATAGTCGAGCCAGAGGAATGACGGCTTGTCCTGAAGAACCGGCGTCGCGATGAAGAAGGCGATGATGGCGAGGTCGATGACGACGGCCACCAGTTGGAACCGGAAAGCGGCCGGCGTGCGCCCATGATAGAGCCTGCGCAGCCTGTCACGCAGCCGCGCCAAGGTTGAAACCGTCTGCGACCCGTTCCTCTGTGCCGGCTTCATGCTGACTGCGCTGGCGTTCGCGGCAGCGACCGCCCGGCTGATTGCCGCGCGCGAGAAAGAGCGGGGGTCACACCAACTCCACTTCGACCACGCCCGGCACCGCGCGCATCGCCGAGGCGATCTGCGGCGAAATCCGGTAGCGGTTCGGCAGCTCGATCTCGATTTCCCCCTCGCCCTCTTCCTTGATCAGCACGAAGCTGACCTGGCCTTCGCCCCTGACGGTCAGTTGGCCGGCCAGCGTGTTGATCGGCGAGGCGTTGCGCACGAAAATGCGAAGTGCCTTCTGGATACGGCTTGCCTCGTCCTCCAGCGACTGCACTGAGTTGATGCGCAGATTGACGCCTTCCGGCCTGTCCTCGGCGGCAACGGTGATGACCACGGAGCGGCCGGCCTCGAGCAGATCGCGATATTGCGCCAGTCCTTCGGAAAACAGCACGGCTTCGTACTGGCCTGACGTATCGGAGAAGGCGATGACGCCCATCTTGTTGCCGGTGCGCGTCTTGCGCTCCTGCTTGGATGTCACCGTGCCGGCAAGACGGCCGGCGGCGGCGCCGCGCTTGACGGCCGCCGAAAACTCGGCCCACGTCTGCACCCGCATCTTCTGCAGGGCCGCCTTGTACTCGTCGAGCGGGTGCGCCGAGAGATAGAAGCCGACCACCTGGAATTCACGGTGCAGCCGGTCGGCGGCGAGCCATGGCTCTGTCGCCGGCAGATTGAGCGCCTGCGACTGGGCGCCGATGGAGGCGCCGAAAATGTCATGCTGGCCGGAAACGGCGTTCTGCTGCGCCAGCGAAGCCAGCCCCATCATGCGTTCCACCCCCGCCATCATCGACGCGCGATCGTGGCCGAAGCAGTCGAGCGCGCCGGCCATGATTAGGCTTTCGAAGACGCGCTTGCCGACGATCTTGGGATCTACCCGCTCGCAGAAATCGGCGAGGTTCTTGAACGGCTTTTCGCCACGCTGGGCAACGATGTGCTCGACCGCCGCGTCGCCGACGCCTTTGAGCGCAGCCAACGAATAGTAGATGCGGTTCTCACCGACCTCGAAGGGACGGAAGCTCGATATCACCGACGGCGCCAGAACCTCGATGCCGAGGCGCAGCGCGTCCTGGCGGAAATCGGCGAGCTTGTCGGTGTTGCCCATGTCGAGCGTCATCGACGCCGCCAGGAACTCGACCGGATAATGCGCCTTGAGATAGGCGGTCTGGTACGAGACGACCGCGTAGGCGGCGGCGTGCGATTTGTTGAAACCATAGTCGGCGAACTTGGCCAGCAGGTCGAAAATGAAGTCGGCTTGCGGCTTGCCAACGCCACGCTCGACCGCGCCGGAGACGAAGCGCTCGCGCTGCTTGTCCATCTCGGCGCGGATCTTCTTGCCCATCGCGCGGCGCAGCAGATCGGCTTCGCCGAGCGAATAGCCGGACAGCTCCTGCGCGATCTGCATCACCTGTTCCTGATAGACGATGACGCCTTGCGTCTCTTTCACCAGATGATCGATCTTGGGATGGATCGACGCCATCTCCTCCTCGCCATGCTTGCGGGCGTTGTAGGTCGGGATGTTCTCCATCGGCCCCGGTCGGTAGAGCGCGACCAGGGCGATGATGTCCTCGATGCAGTCGGGCCGCATGCCGATCAGCGCCTTGCGCATGCCGGCACTTTCCACCTGGAACACGCCGACCACTTCACCGCGCGACAGCATGGCGTAGGTCTCGGGATCGTCGAGCGGGATCGTCGCCAGGTCGATCTCGATGCCGCGCCGGCGGATCAGCTTCACCGCCGTCTCCAGAACGGTCAGCGTCTTCAGGCCGAGGAAGTCGAACTTCACCAGTCCGGCCTGCTCGACATATTTCATGTTGAACTGGGTGACCGGCATGTCCGAGCGCGGATCGCGGTACATCGGCACCAGTTCCGACAGCGGCCGGTCGCCGATGACGATGCCGGCAGCATGGGTCGAGGCGTGGCGATAGAGGCCTTCCAGCTTCTGCGCCATGTCGAGCAGCGTCTGGACGATCGGCTCCCTCTCGGCCTCTTCGGCAAAGCGCGGCTCGTTGGCGATGGCGTCGGCGAGCTTGACCGGATTGGCCGGGTTCTGCGGCACCATCTTGGACAGCTTGTCGACCTGGCCATAGGGCATCTGCAGGACGCGGCCAACGTCGCGCAGCACGGCGCGAGCCTGCAGCGTACCGAAGGTGATGATCTGGCCGACCTGGTCGCGACCGTATTTCTGCTGGACGTAGCGGATGACCTCCTCACGTCGATCCTGGCAGAAGTCGATGTCGAAGTCGGGCATCGACACGCGATCGGGATTGAGGAAGCGCTCGAACAGAAGCGAGAAGCGCAGCGGATCGATGTCGGTGATGGTCGTCGAATAGGCGACCAGCGAGCCTGCGCCCGAACCGCGGCCCGGCCCGACCGGAATGCCCTGAGCCTTCGCCCATTTGATGAAGTCGGCAACGATCAGGAAGTAGCCGGGAAACTTCATCTTGGTGATGATGCCAAGCTCGAAGTTCAACCGCTCGCGGTATTGCTCGACCGTATAGCCGGCGGTTGGGCCATGCATGGCGAGGCGCGCGTCGAGCCCCTCATGCGCCTGGCGGGCCAGTTCGTCGGCTTCCGCCTGCACCGCGGCGTCATTGTCGGCGACATCGCCGCCGGTGAAGCGCGGCAGGATCGGATTGCGATTCCTGGGATAGTAGGAGCAGCGCAGCGCGATCTCGACAGTGTTGTCGATCGCCTCCGGCAGATCGGCAAAGAGCCGCGCCATATCGGCCTGGCTGCGCAGGAAATTGTCCGGCGACAGCCGGCGACGATTGTCGGCGGCGACGACCGATCCCTCGGCGATGGCGATCAGCGCGTCATGTGCGTCATAGTCGTCACGAGAGGAAAAGAACGCCTCGTTGGTGGCGACCAGGGGCAGTTCATGGGCATACGCCAGATCGATCGAGGATTTTTCGATCACGCGGTCATAACCGGAAACCCGGTCCAACTCGACATAGAGCCGGTCGCCGAACATCTCCTTGAGGGTCAAAAGCCGGGCTTCGGCCAGGTCGCGGCGATCTTCCTTGAGCGCGGTGCCGATCGGTCCGCGCGGCCCACCGCTGAGGCAGATCAATCCGTCACAATAGCCGTCCATCATTTCGGTGGTCAGGTGCACGGCTTCGCCCGGCGGCGTTTCGAGGTAGACGCGGCTAACCAGCCTGACCAGATTGGAATAGCCGGCTTCGGTCGCGGCGAGCAGGACCACCGGCCGCATATCCGGGCCCTGCCGCCTGCGGTCGCGCTGGCCATCGCTGTTTTCGCCGGAAAAGGCGAGCGCCGTCTGACAGCCGATGATCGGCTGGATGCCGTCCTTCACCGCCTTCTGCGCGAATTCTAGTGCGCCGAACAGATTGTTGGTGTCGGTGACGGCGATGGCCGGGGCTTCGTCCTTGACCGCGTGAGCCACCACCTTGCCGATCTGCAAGGCGCCTTCCAGCAGCGAATAGGCCGAATGCACGCGCAGATGGACGAAGGGCCGCGCCGGGGCCTCCGGCCGCGCCGCAGCAATCGCTGCTTCGCGCTTCAGGGGATCGCGGGGAAGTTTTTCGTCGGCCATGGTGCTGTGTGAAGGTCCTTGAGTCGATGGAGATGTATTGTCCGGGACCGCGCGATGCCAGTCCAGCACAAACCGCTGCTGATCACAGGCTGCCTGCCCGGCCAGCCTTACGCAAACTCCATGATCACCGCATCCACGGCCAAGCTGTCGCCTGGCTTGGCGTTGAGTTTGGAGACGACAAGGTCGCGTTCAGCACGCAGCACGTTTTCCATCTTCATCGCTTCGACCACCGCCAAGGTCTCGCCGGCCTTGACCTCCTGGCCTTCGGCAACGGCAATCGACACGACAAGGCCAGGCATCGGGCAAAGCAGCAGGTTCGACGTGTCCGGCGCCACCTTTTCGGGCATCAGCCTTTCCAGCTCGGCGGTGCGCGGCAGCATGGCGCCCGCGGTCACCGACATGCCTTTCCAGGCTATGCGAAAGCCGTTGGCAACCGGCCTGACCTGAGCCGTAACCTTGCGCTTGCCGACCGTGCCGCGCCAGACCAGGTCGCCCGGCCGCCAGTCTGATGCCACCGTCAACGCCCTGCCGCCATCGATCGACAGATCGATTTCCATCGGAATGGAAATCATGCCCTCGATGATCGACGCCGACAGATAGTCATCGCCGATCTTTACCACCCAGTCGCGCTTCAGAGCTCCCGAATGCGGCGCCAACCGCCCGCCCAGCCGGTCGAGCCGGTCACGGCGCAGCAGTTCCACCGCGGTCGCGATCGACGCCAGCACGGCCTTCTCATCGTCGTTCGGTACGACCGGCGCGAAGCCGTCGGGATATTCCTCCGATATGAAAGCGGTCGATATCCGCCCTTCCCGCCAACGCGGATGCTGCATCAAGGCGGCCAGGAACGGAATGTTGTGCTCGATACCGTCGACGACGAAGCTGTCGAGCGCTTCCGACATGGCATCGATGGCCTCCAGACGCGTCGGCGCCCAGGTGCACAGCTTGGCGAGCATCGGATCGTAGAACATCGAGATTTCGGAGCCTTCGGTGACGCCGGTGTCGTTGCGGATGACGACATCGCCGAATTGTCCTTCCTCAGGCGGCCGGTAGCGCGTCAGTCGGCCGATCGAAGGCAGGAAGTTGCGGTAAGGGTCTTCGGCATAGAGCCGGCTTTCCACCGCCCAGCCGTTCAGCTTGATGTCGCTTTGCTTCAGGCCAAGCTCTTCGCCGGCGGCGACGCGGATCATCTGCTCGACCAGATCGATGCCGGTGACGAGCTCCGTCACCGGATGCTCGACCTGCAATCGTGTATTCATTTCAAGGAAATAGAAGTTCTTGTCCTTGTCGACGATGAATTCGACCGTGCCGGCGCTCTGGTAATCGACGGCCTTGGCCAGCGCCACCGACTGCTCGCCCATGGCCTTGCGTGTCGCGGCGTCCAGGAATGGCGATGGCGCCTCTTCGGCGACCTTCTGATTGCGTCGCTGGATCGAGCATTCGCGCTCGCCGAGATAGAGCGCGTTGCCATGCGCGTCGGCCAGCACCTGGATTTCGATGTGGCGCGGATCGACGATGAATTTCTCGATGAAGAGACGATCGTCGCCGAACGAGCTCTTGGCTTCCGAGCGCGCGCGGTCGAAGCCGTCGCGCACTTCGGCCTCGCTCCAGGCGATGCGCATGCCCTTGCCGCCGCCGCCGGCCGAAGCCTTGATCATCACGGGATAGCCGATTTCGCCGGCGATCTTTTCGGCATGGTCGGCATTCTCGATGACGCCGAGCCAGCCGGGCACGGTGGAAACCTTGGCGGCGTTGGCAAACTTCTTCGATTCGATCTTGTCGCCCATCGCCTTGATGGCTTTGGGCTTCGGGCCGATGAAAATGATGCCTTCCGCTTCCAGCGCTTCGCAGAAGGCCGCCCGCTCGGACAGGAACCCGTAGCCGGGATGCACGGCCTGAGCCCCCGTTTCCTTGCAGGCGGCGATGATCTTTTCCGGGACGAGATAGCTCAGCGCGGCTGGCGAAGGCCCGATATGCACCGCCTCGTCGGCCATCTCGACATGCATGGCATCGCGATCGGCATCGGAATAGACGGCAACCGTGGCAATGCCCATCTTGCGCGCCGTCTTGATTACGCGGCAGGCAATTTCGCCGCGATTGGCGATCAGGATCTTGGTGAACATGCGAAATGTCATCCCTCGGGTCGGCCGTTCCTTTTATGGCCTGTGCTTGCAGGGTCAAGCCGACCATGCAATTCACTGCCTTTCAATCGACTTGCGATTCCAATTCATCGCTGTGGCCCAGTCGGGGAGCGAGCTGCCAGTTGATCGTGTCGGCAAAACCTGAAACCTTGAAAAAAAATCCGCATTGGAGGACGCCTGATGAAAACCCGCGCCGCTGTCGCTGTCGCCGCCGGAAAGCCGCTGGAGATCATGGAGGTCGATCTCGACGGCCCACGCGAGGGCGAGGTGCTGGTCGAGATCAAGGCGACCGGCATCTGCCACACCGACGAATTCACGCTGTCTGGCGCCGATCCGGAAGGCCTGTTTCCAGCCATCCTCGGCCATGAGGGCGCCGGCGTCGTCGTCGATATCGGCAAGGGCGTCACCTCGCTCAAGAAGGGCGACCACGTCATCCCGCTCTATACGCCCGAATGTCGCCAGTGCCATTCTTGCCTGTCGCGAAAGACCAATCTGTGCACGGCCATCCGCGCCACGCAGGGCCAGGGGCTGATGCCGGACGGTTCATCGCGCTTCTCGATCGGCAAGGACAAGATCTTTCACTATATGGGCTGCTCGACTTTCTCCAACTTCACCGTGCTGCCCGAGATCGCGCTGGCCAAGGTCAACCCCGACGCGCCCTTCGACAAGATCTGCTACATCGGCTGCGGCGTCACCACCGGCATCGGTGCTGTGATCAACACCGCCAAGGTCGAGATCGGCGCCACCGCGGTCGTCTTCGGTCTCGGCGGCATCGGCCTCAATGTCATCCAGGGCCTGAAACTTGCCGGCGCCGACATGATCATCGGCGTCGATTTGAACAACGACAAGAAGGAGTGGGGCGAGCGGTTCGGCATGACGCATTTCGTCAATCCGAAGGAGATCGACGGCGATGTCGTGCCCCACCTCGTCAACATGACCAAGCGTGGCGCCGACCAGATCGGCGGCGCCGACTACACATTCGACTGCACCGGCAGCACCAAGGTGATGCGTCAGGCGCTGGAAGCCTCGCATCGCGGCTGGGGCAAGTCGGTCGTCATCGGCGTTGCCGGTGCCGGCCAGGAGATTTCGACAAGGCCGTTCCAACTGGTCACCGGCCGCACCTGGATGGGAACCGCCTTCGGCGGCGCGCGCGGCCGCACCGATGTGCCCAAGATCGTCGACTGGTACATGGACGGCAAGATCCAGATCGACCCGATGATCACCCACACGCTGAAGCTCGAGGACATCAACAAGGGTTTCGATCTCATGCATGAGGGCAAATCGATAAGAAGCGTCGTGGTTTACTGAGGAAGATCACAGGCCGTCACCAACAGGCCGCGACCTCTGTGGTTCACAATGGGAGGAGAAAAGAAACATGAGCGAACTCCCCGCCATTCTCGTCGATGCAGACGCCTGCCCGGTCAAGGCCGAGGTCGAAAAAGTGGCCGACCGGCATGGCGTCGTTGTCACCTTCGTCTCCAATGGCGGCCTGCGGCCATCGCGCGATCCGATGGTCCGCAATGTCGTGGTCTCCAAGGGCGCTGATGCCGCCGACGACTGGATCGTCGACAATGCACGCACCAACGACATTGTGATCACCGCCGACATTCCGCTGGCCGCCCGCGCGGTGGCGCTCGGCGCCCATGTGCTTGGGCCGACCGGACGCCCCTTCACGCCGGAAACGATCGGCATGGCGGTGGCGATGCGCGACCTGAAGCAGCATCTGCGCGAGACAGGCGAAAGCAAGGGCTACAATGCCAGCTTTGCCCCGCAGGACCGGTCGCGGTTTCTTGGCGAGCTCGACCGCATCTTGCGGCGGGCCGTGAAATCGGCCACACCGGATTAATGCTATCCAGGGCTGGAACCACCATGGCCGCCGAAGCTCCGATAGACAAACCCATGCAGCGCCACATGCTGTTCGCTGTGTCGGCCTGCGTTGGCGTCTTCGCGCTTCTCGTGGCGTTGCTGCTGCACGCCCCGCTTGCCTATTCGATCGGCGCCAACGCGTTCTTTGCCGCTTATGTAATTCTCGTCGTCGCCCAGATGCCGAAGTTCACCGGCAGGTATCTGAGCAGGAATGCGCGTGCCACAGACCAGCCGGTGCTGGTCATCTTCGCCGTGACGCTTGTTGTCGTCGGCGTCGCCGTTATCTCGTTGTTCCTGCTGATCAATCAGAAGGACAGAAGCCATCCCATCGAGCTCATCTTCGCGCTGCTGTCGATCCCGCTCGGCTGGTTCACCATTCATGCCATGGCGGCGCTCCATTATGCCCATGTCTATTGGATGGACGGCGATGCGGTGGATGCCGAGACCAGGAAGAAAATCCCGGTCGGCGGACTGCTGTTTCCGGGTGACAAACGGCCGGAGGGCTGGGATTTCCTGTACTTCTCGACGGTGATCGGCATGACCGCACAGACTGCCGATACCAACATCTCGACAACGCATATGCGTCGTGTCGTGCTTGTCCATTCCATCCTGTCGTTTTTCTTCAACACGGTCATCGTCGCCGCTGCCGTCAATCTCGCCGTCAGCCTGGGCGGTCCGTAATAAATCCGTGATCGGATGAAACATCGGTTTGGATCGCGACGTATCAGGAGGACAATGAACGCGCAGGCCATGCCGCGAGGCCGGGAGACGAAAGACGATGGAATCCGTTGCCAGAAGCCAATCCGCCGCCGATCCAGGCGCTTCTGCGTCGAACGACAAAACGCTGATCTACCGGCAGTCTCGCTGGACGCGGCTGACGCATTGGCTCTGGGCCATCTCCTTGTTCTTCATGCTGCTGTCAGGCCTGCAGATCTTCAATGCCCGTCCGCAGCTCTATATCGGCAAAGAATCGGGCTTTGACTACAACAACACCATCTTCGCCATCGGCGCTGAGAATTCCGACGCGGGTCCGCGCGGCTACACGGAAATCTTCGGCAAGCGCTTCGACACGACTGGCGTGCTCGGCTGGTCGGGTCCGGCCGGCCAGGAGACATCCCGCGCCTTTCCATCCTGGGCGACCATCCCGTCCTACTATGATCTCGGCACCGCGCGCGTCATCCATTTCTTCTTTGCCTGGATACTGACCACGACGTTGATCGTCTGGTTTGTCGCCAGCATCGTGAACGGCCATCTGCGGCGCGATCTCGCGCCACGCCTCGACGATTTGAAGCGATTGCCGCAAGACATCGTCGACCATGCCAAGCTCAAATTCCACCACGCGCGCGAATACAACACGCTGCAGAAGATGGCCTATAGCGGCGTGCTGTTCGTGCTGTTGCCGCTGATGATCATCACCGGCCTGGCGATGTCGCCGAGCATGAATTCGGTGCTGCCGTTCCTCAACGATCTGCTCGGTGGCCGGCAGACGGCACGCACCATCCATTTCACCGTCATGGTGCTGCTGGTCGCCTTCTTCGTCGTCCATATCCTGATGATCCTGGCCGCCGGCCCGATCAACGAACTGCGCTCGATCATCACCGGCTGGTATCGCACCGATCCTCCCGCACAGGACGACAAACCCGTCGAGAGGAATGCCTGACATGGCAAAATTCCAGATCAGCCGCCGCAAATTCCTGACCGGTGCCAGCCTTGGCGTCTCCGGCATCATGCTGTCGGGCTGCGACGCCTTCGACAGTCAGCTAGGTGTTGGCAGCGGCCTGCGCAGTTTTCTCGAAAACGCCAATGACCTGACATACCGGGCACAGCGCCTGCTTGCCGGACGTGACGCGCTGGCGCCGGAATTCACCGAGGCCGACATACGCCAGCCGCAGCGGCCGAACGGTGTCACCGCTCCCGATGACCATGTTTACAAAGGCCTGCTCGCCAACAATTTCGCCGACTGGCGGCTGGAGGTTTCAGGGCTGGTCGAGAAACCATTGTCGCTTAGCCGCGAGCAGCTTCAGAACATGCCGAGCCGCACCCAGATCACCCGCCATGACTGCGTCGAAGGCTGGAGCTGCATCGCCAAATGGACCGGCACGCCGCTGTCGCTGGTGCTGGACCAGGCGGTTGTCAAACCGCAGGCGCGCTATGTCATGTTCCATTGCCTCGACACGATCGACCGCAGCCTCTCCGGCGACATCAAATATTACGGCAGCATCGACCTGATCGATGCCCGTCACCCGCAGACGATCCTCGCCTATGGCCTGAACGGCAAGCCGCTGCCGGTCGAGAACGGCGCGCCGCTGCGGGTTCGCGTCGAGCGCCAGCTCGGCTACAAGATGCCGAAATATCTCTACAAGATCGAGCTGGTCGACGGCTTCGCCACTGTCGGCGGCGGTCGCGGCGGCTATTGGGAAGACAATGGTTATGACTGGTACGGCGGAATCTGAATCGCACACCGCAAACGCTGCGGCCCCAAAGATGGCCAACCTATAGCGAGCGGCGAAACAGTTCGCCCTTTCCGGCGATCTGCTCGCCAATGCCGCCGAGCCGCAGCATGTGCCAGGCAAGGGCGTGATTGCTCGAGGTTACCGGTTTCCCCAGTTCCTTCTCGACCTCCTCGATGATGCGGGCAACGCGCATGCTCGTGCAGGAAACAAACACCGCCTCACAGTCGCTCGACGCGCCGATCTCCAAAATGGCCTGCTTGACCGATGCCGGCGTGATGCGTGCAACGACATTGTCGTCCGCCTCGTTGAAGGAGCCCATGACCGGAATATCCATCCCCCGCGCCATCAGCGAAGCCCGCAAGGAATGATTGAATTTCGCCAAATAAGGGGTGAGCAACGCGATCCGCGAAACGCCCAGGGCCTTCAGCGCCGCCCGCGCCGCCGTCACCGGGTTGGTCACTTGCACGCCCGGCAGCACCTCGTGAACGCGTTCGGCGACCTTGTCCTCGCCGATAACCAGCGCTCCCGAGGTGCAGGCAAAACCGATCACATCGAACTTGACGTCCGGCAAGAGCCCGACAGTTCCCGGAATCACGGCCGACATCTTCATCAGGTTTTCAGGCGTGATCTCGACATCACTGTAGAGCCGCGCCTCGTACAGCGCGATGGCGCGCGCGGGCAGCGCATAGCGGAATTCATCCTCGATGGTCTGGTCGGTTCGAAGGACGAGCAGGCCGAGATTGGCGCGGGTGCCGATGCCGTCGTCGGTCGTGAAGGGAATGTGTTCCTTGTCGAGGACAAGCGTGTCGTCGGCGCGGCTAAGCGGGGCGTCCATGGCACAGTCCCCTTCCTGATGCCAATCAGAATTGTCGACAATAGAAACGACAACTTTGCCAAACGTGTCAAGAGCTCCGTTCGAATTTTGGCAACCGAGAAATGCAGGAATTTCGCCCTGTCTGAACGGTGAATCTATCGTCGACCCACGTGCCCGTTGACAATGACCAGCGTCTTCCTATTGAATTGTCGACAATAGAAACGACAACCATTCGGGACAGCGATGCGCGTATTGATCTTGGGCGGCGGCGTTGTCGGGATCACCACGGCCTATCAGTTGCAGAAGGACGGCCACACGGTCACCGTTCTCGAGCAGGCATCACAGGTAGCCGAAGGGGCAAGCTGGGCAAATGCCGGCATGATCGCGCCCGGCCATTCCTTCGTCTGGTCATCGCCGGCCGCGCCAAAAACCCTGCTGAAGTCACTGTTCCTGAAAGACCAGGCGCTTCGTTTCAAACTCTCCGCCGACCCGCATCTCTACAGCTGGTCGCTGCGCTTCCTCATGCAATGCACGGCCGCCAAAGCGCGTCGCAACACCCTTCTCAAACATCGGCTTGCGGTCCATTCCCAATCGGTCCTGCAGGCGGTCGTCAGGGAAGAGGCGATCCCGTACGACAGGACGTCGGACGGCATTCTTTATTTCCACCGCAGCCATCAGGCGCTCGACAAGGGCGTCGCCAACATGCGCCTGCTGGAAGCCGACGGCCAGGAGATCCGCATCGTAGACGCGCAGGAAATCGTTGACCGCGAGCCGGCGCTGGCTTCGTCGCGCGACAACATTGCCGGCGGCGTATTGTGTCCGACCGACGAAACCGGCGACGCCGCCAAGTTCACGCGCGCGCTGGCGGCCATCGTCGAAAATAGGGGCGGCAAGATCCTGACAGGGACCAGGATCGTGGGGATCGAACGCAGAAAGGAAACGATCACCAAGGTCGTCACCGACAAGGGAGAGTTTCTGGCCGACACCTACGTTCTGTGTCTGGGCGCGGAAAGCCCGATCCTCGCCCGCAACATCGGCCTTGGTCTGCCGATCTATCCGGTCAAGGGATATTCCCTGACCATTCCCATCGTCGATCGGGCGCTGGCTCCAAAACTCCCTGTTATCGATGAGCACAACCTCGTCGCCATCACGCCGATGGGCGATCGCATCCGCGTGACCGCCACCGCGGAATTCGCAGGCTATGATCGCAGCCACAAGCCTTCGGATTTCGCCTTCATGAAGCGCGTCACGCAGGACCTGTTCCCGCGCGGCATCGCCTATGATCGCGCCGAGATGCGGGCCTGCCTGAGGCCCATGACGCCCGACAACCTGCCGATCCTCGGCCTGCGCAACATCAAAAATCTCTGGCTGAACACCGGCCACGGTCATATCGGGTGGACCATGGCACATGGATCGGCCCGCATCGTCGCCGATCTGATCGCCGGCCGGGCGGCACCAATCGCCCTCGATGACATCCTTCCCACACGGGCGCGGTTTGCCGAACCAAGCGCCGCAAAGGCTTGACCGACGCCATGCTCCGACCCACCAGGCAAACCAACCAGGGCAACAGCGCGGCCCTGCCATCCAAGCCGATCAAGACCGGCCCGCATGTCTATGAAGAAATCCGTCGCATGGCGATGGACTATCGCTTCAAGCCGAACGAGCGCATCAACGAAGTGGCGCTTGCCGCCAGGCTGAATGTCAGCCGCAGCCCGATCCGGGAGGCGCTCCAGCGGTTGGTCACAGAAGAACTCATCACTTTCCAGACCAATCGCGGCTTCTTTTGCCGGGGCTTCGATGTAGACGAGATCGTCAATCTTTCCGACGTGCGGGCGGTGCTCGAGGAGCGCTCCGTCAGGCTGGCGATCCAGCGCGCGACAGATGAGGAGCTTGCCGCGCTCGTCGACTGGTGGACGCTCACCATGGCGCGCGCCGACTCATTTTCCAGCGCCGAACTGACCGCCAGGGACGAGGAATTTCATATCCGCATCGCCAGGCTGTCAGGCAATCCCGAACTGGCGCGCATGCTCGAAGGCATCAACACGCGCATCCATTTCGTTCGCAAGATCGAAGTGGAGAAGCACCGGCGATTGTCGACGACCTACACCGAACACAGCGAAATCGCCCGGGCCATGGTAGCCCGCGATGCCAACAGGGCCGCAAGGCTCATGCACGACCACATCGCCATCAGCGTCGCCGATGCCATGTCGACCGTCAGGGAAGGCTTGGCAAGGATATACATCGACGTCGACCAGATCTAATCGGGCAACCCCGGCTTTGACCGAGGCAACCCCCTACCGCTCAGGCAACCTTGTCGAGCAGCGGCCTCAGCGCCGGATGGATTTCCGGTGAGGCGTGCTTGATCAGCGTCAGCAGCGCGCGTTCGTTCTCGTAAAGAGGCCTGTCGACGCCGATATGTTCGATCAGCCAGCCGGCTTCGCCGGCATCGATCGTCTCGGCGCGGCGGGCCAGGGTCTCGGCCGCCCTGTTCTTGGCTTCCCACTCGGCCTCGATGTCGCCCGGGGACCGATAGGCTTCCATGATGCCGGCAAGGCCGCCAGAGATCATGCGGCTGAAGAAGCCGCCGATTTCCGGATCGGCATGTTCGAGGAAGGCATCGCGGCGCAGCGCCACATCGCGCGTCGGTGCTTCGTAGCCGGCCGAGCACATGACGAAATTGGCGATCGCCTTGACGAACAGCTCGTTCCAGGACGGATCGTTGTGCCCTTGAGCAGTGCACTCGTTGATCTTGAACAGCACCTCGGCCTCGGCGCGCGATGTTGCCGTCGCCGCCATGGGCATGGAGGATCCGGCGCAGCAGCTCGACCTCCGCCTGTGCGATGAGGCCGGGAGCCAGCGCGCCGCCGAGCATCAGCGGCCCCTTGCCGTCAATGACGGCATGCGCCACCTGCTCCAGCGCATAGACGCAAAGCTGGCTCGGCGACGATCTTGCCTGTTCCAGCACATGCACCAGCAATTCGAGCTCGGTCCGGCTGTCGACCATGCCATCGCGCGAGATCGTGCGGATCAGCCAGTCGGCATTGTCCTGCGAGATATAGCCCGACGGCTTTTCCTGGTGGACGATATAGTCGGTAACCGCCTCCACGAAGAAGGGCGGCCATTCCTCGCATTTGTCCTTCGCCGTTGCATCGAGCGCAAACAGCGCCTCGGCCTCGCCGCGCGTCACGACGCCATCGCCGAACACTTCATGGCGCAACATCGCCACGTCCTCCGCGGCGATGCGGCTTTTCGAGGTCAGCCCGGCCACCGGCGCGCTCATGATCAATTCGCCCATTTGTCGTCCCCGTCCGCCGTCGCCAAGCGCCGGCCCCAAGCGTCATACAAGCCAACATATCAGCAGTGTCTTGAAAAACCGGCAAACGGCGTGGTTAGCGAAGACTTGTCGGCCAACGCATGTCGCCCAAAAACGTGCCGCGGTTTTGAAGAATGGCATGCACGCGCTTTAGATGTCGCTGACAGGTGACAAGCCGTCGCGCGCGAGCTATGGATGGCGCGTCGAGGACTCAGGGTCTGAGTCCTACCTGTTTGCGGGAGAGAACAGCGAGAGCTGTCGCCGAAGGGGAAATCGCCCGAAATCTCTCAGGCAAAAGAACCGTAGACGGGAAAGACACTCTGGAAAGTCGGGGCTTGCCCCCGCGCCGAAGGTGTAAGCGCCGCTGACAGAGCTCCGGCTGCGCGAGTCTCTCAGGCTTCAGACAGAGGGGCACGGACTGGTCGCCATTCGCGGCCGATTGCGTGCGACTCTGGAGACGACATGACGGGCGACGATACAAGACACCTACCCCTCGAAGACATCCATGTGGCCGCCGGTGCGCGTTTTGGCGCTTTTGCCGGCTGGTCGATGCCGCTGACCTATCCGGCGGGCGTCATGAAGGAACATCTTCACACCCGCGAACAGGCTGGCCTGTTCGACATCTCGCATATGAAGCTGTTCGAAGTCAGCGGGCCGGAGGCGGTTGCGCTGCTCAACCGCGCTTGCCCCTTGGATGCAGGCGCACTCCAAATCTCACAGTCCAAACTGTCCTTTTTCCTCAACGAGGCAGGCGGCATTCTGGACGACCTGATCGTCACCAGACTTGGCGATAGCAGGTTCATGGTGGTCGCCAACGCAGGCAACGCCGTCGCCGACGAAAAGCATTTGCGTGCACTTGCCGCGGATTTCGACGCCAGGGTCGAGCCGCTCGACCGCGTCTTCCTGGCCATCCAGGGTCCTGAAGCCTGGGCCGCCCTTTCGCGCGCCGGCATCGAGACCGGCTCGCTGCTGTTCATGCATGGTGTCGAACCGCGCAAGAACTGGTTCATGAGCCGGTCGGGCTATACCGGCGAGGACGGTTTCGAGATCGGCCTGTCGGAAGCCGATGCGCGCGACCTCGTCGCGAAGCTGCTCGGCGATGAACGCGTGCTGTGGATCGGCCTGGCCGCCCGCGACAGTCTGCGGCTGGAGGCCGGGCTCTGCCTGCATGGCCAGGACATCACGCCGGAGACCGACCCGGCCAGCGCTGCCTTGATGTGGGCTATTCCGAAAGACATCCGCGCTTCCGGCACTTTCATCGGCGCCGATGCGCTCCGCGCCGCCGTGGAACGAGGACCCGCGCAAAAGCGCGTCGGGCTGAAGCCGGAAGGCCGCCAGCCGGTGCGCGCCGGCGCCGCGCTCTTTGACGCCGACGGCACGCCCGCCGGCCATGTCACATCAGGCGGCTTTGGCCCGTCAGCCGGCCATCCGGTCGCCATGGGCTATGTCACGGCGCCACTGGCCAAACAGGGAATACGGGTTTTCGCCGATGTTCGCGGCACGAAAATCCCAGTCGATATCAGCTCCCTGCCCTTCACACCGCATCGCTACCGCAAAGGATGATCTCAATGGCAACGACCTATTTCACATCAGATCACGAATGGCTCCGCGTCGAGGGCGGCATCGCCACTGTCGGCATCACCGACTATGCGCAGGAGCAGCTCGGCGACCTCGTCTTCGTCGAACTGCCGGAGACCGGAAAGAAATTGACCAAGGGCGACACCGCCGTCGTGGTCGAATCCGTCAAGGCGGCTTCCGATGTCTACGCGCCGGTCGATGGCGAGATCACCGAAGCCAACAGCACGCTGTCGTCGGACCCGTCACTGGTCAACTCGGCGGCAACCGGCGCCGGCTGGCTGTGGAAGATGAAGCTTGCCGACGAAAGCCAGCTCGCGGGCCTCATGGATGAGGCCGCCTACAAAGCCCATATCGGCTGATATCAGGACGGATTGACATGACCGCAGCACTCACTCCCTTCTCGGCCCGCCACATCGGCCCGAGCGTCAACGATGTCAGAGCCATGCTTGCCGTGATCGGCGTTCCGTCCATCGAGACGCTGATCAGCCAGGCCGTGCCGCAGTCGATCCGCCTCGACTTGCCGCTGACCCTGCCCGCACCGGCCAGCGAAGCGGAAGCGCTGGCCGAATTGTCGGCGACCATGGCCAAGAATACGGTGCTGAAGAGCTTTATCGGTGCCGGCTATCACGGCGTGCATGTGCCGCCGGTCATCCAGCGCAACTTGTTCGAGAACCCGGCCTGGTACACGGCCTACACGCCCTATCAGGCCGAGATCAGCCAGGGCCGGCTGGAGATGCTGTTCAACTTCCAGACGCTGGTCACGGAATTGACCGGTCTGCCGGTGGCGTCGGCCTCGCTGCTGGATGAAGCAACCGCGGTCGCCGAAGCCATAGGCATCGCCTTGCGCCACCACCGCGACAAGCGCACCAAGATCGCACTTGCCGGCACGCCACACCCGCAGACACTGGACGTCGTGCGTACCCGCGCCGAGCCGCTCGGCATCGAGATCGACGGCGAGACGATCGACGACAACACCGCTGCTTTGCTCGTCTCCTGGCCGGATACGTTTGGCGTCTATGGCGACCACAAGGCGGCGATCGACAAGGCGCGTGCGACCGGCGCCATCGTCGTCTTCATTGCCGATCCGCTCGGCCTGGCGCTGACCGATGCGCCGGCCAAGCTTGGCGCCGACATTGCCGTCGGCCCGATGCAGCGTTTTGGCGTGCCGATGGGCTTTGGCGGGCCGCACGCCGCCTATTGCGCCGTCTCCGACAAGTTGACGCGGCTGATGCCTGGCCGCCTGGTCGGCCAATCCACCGATAGCAAAGGCCGGCCCGGCTACCGGCTTGCCTTACAGACACGCGAACAGCATATCCGCCGCGACAAGGCGACCTCCAACATCTGCACCGCACAGGCGCTGCTTGCCAACATGGCGACGGCTTATGCGATCTGGCACGGCCCCGCCGGGCTGCAGGCGATTGCCGGGCGCATCCACACGCTGGCCAATCGTCTGGCAAGCGGCCTCGAAGCGGCAGGCGTGTCGGTGATCGGCGCCAGCCGTTTCGACACGGTGACGGTGGAGACCAAGGGCAAGGCGGCGCAGATCGCCACTGCGGCTGAAAAGACCGGCCGGCTGCTGCGCGTCATCGATGCCGACCATGTCGGCATCAGCTTCGATGAGACCTCGACCGATGCCGATCTCGATGCGATCGCCGCCCTGTTCGGCGCCAAGGCCTCTCCGTCGGCCGACAGCACCGTACCTGGCAAGCCGCGCGGCAAGGAGTTCCTGACCCAGCCTGTGTTCCATGAGAACAAGTCGGAAACCGACATGATGCGCTTGCTGCGCCGGCTGGCCGACAAGGATCTGGCGCTCGACCGCAGCATGATCCCGCTCGGATCCTGCACCATGAAGCTCAACGCGGCGGCGGAAATGATGCCGGTAAGCTGGCCTGAAATCGCTAATTTGCATCCCTTCGCACCGGCCGCACACTCTGCCGGCTATCGCGCCATGATCGGCGAACTGGAAGGATGGCTGTCGGAGATCACGGGCTTCGACGCCGTTAGCCTGCAGCCCAATGCCGGCAGCCAGGGCGAATATGCCGGCCTGCTAGCCATCCGCGCCTATCACCGCTCACGCGGCGAAGGCCATCGCACCGTCTGCCTGATCCCCTCCTCCGCGCATGGCACCAATCCGGCGAGTGCGGCGATGGCCGGCATGAGCGTTGTCGTTGTGCGCTGCCTGGAGGACGGCAATATCGACATGGACGACATGAGAGCCAAGGCCAACGAGCATTCCAAGAATCTCGCGGCACTGATGTTCACCTACCCCTCGACGCATGGCGTCTACGAGGAAGGTGCACGCCACCTCTGCGCCCTTATCCACGAGCATGGCGGCCAGGTCTATTTCGATGGCGCCAATCTCAACGCGCTGGTCGCCTTGGCGCGGCCCGCCGATATCGGCGCCGATGTCTGTCATATGAACCTGCACAAGACCTTCTGCATTCCGCATGGCGGCGGTGGCCCGGGCATCGGCCCGATCGGCGTAAAGGCGCATCTGCAGCCCTATCTGCCGGGACATGTCACCGAAGGTTCGGCGCACGCCGTGTCGGCCGCACCATTCGGCAGTGCCTCGATCCTGCCGATCACCTGGATGTATATCCGCATGATGGGCGCCGCCGGACTGAAGCAGGCGACGGAGACCGCCATCATCTCGGCCAACTACGTGGCGACACGGCTCGCGCCGCATTTCCCGCTTCTCTACAAGGGCAGGCACGATCGCATCGCGCATGAATGCATCCTCGACACCCGCGTGCTCAAGGACAGCGCCGGCATCAGTGTCGACGATGTCGCCAAACGGCTGATCGACTACGGCTTCCACGCGCCGACCATGTCCTTCCCGGTCGCCGGCACGCTGATGGTGGAGCCGACCGAATCCGAGCCCAAGCGGGAACTCGACCGCTTCTGCGAGGCGATGATCGCCATCGCAGGCGAGGCAGCGAAAGTCGCCAGGGGCGAATGGCCTTTGGCCGACAATCCGCTGGTCAACGCGCCGCACACCGCCGCCGAGGTGCTGGCCGGCCAGTGGACGCATCCCTACTCGCGCCTGGAGGCGGCCTATCCCGCCGGCGACGCCGACACGGCAGCCAAATACTGGCCACCGGTGTCACGCATCGACAATGTCGCCGGCGACCGCAACCTGGTCTGCTCCTGCCCGCCACTGTCGGACTATCTGGGTGCGGCGGAATAATTACGCGGAGCGCAAGGCCGGCTTGATAGGTTCGGCCTTGCCTGTCCTTTTACGGCTGATGACGCAGTTTCGCCCGGCGCGCTTGGCGGCATAGAGCGCCGCATCGGCCTCGGTCAGCACCTCATCGAGGCTGCTGCCGCTTGCCTCGCCAAAGCCGATGCCGCCGCTGACCGTGCTGCGCAACTTGCCGAGTTGGGTGGCGACGATCTCGGTGCCGAAGGCCACACAGATCTTGCTGGCGAGATCATGGGCCTTCTCTTCCGTCATTCGCGACATGACGACGGCGAATTCCTCGCCGCCCAGGCGAAAAGCGTCGACGCCGGTCCTGGCATATTTCTTGATGACCGCGGCGAAGCGGCACAAGACCTGGTCCCCGACCGGATGGCCATAGACATCGTTCGTCCGCTTGAAGTGGTCGAGGTCGAACATGACGACGGACATGAACGGACCGAAACTCCGCTCGCCGTAGAGCGACGTCAACGCCCGCCGGTTCATCAACCCCGTCAGCGGGTCGGTCATGGTCTCGGCCTTCAGCTCGATCTGCGCCTGCAGATGGTGGAGGGAGAGCGTCAATGCGCCGAGCCCGGTCATGCAAGCCACCGCCACGACGGAATTCAGTCGTTCGGCCCAGTTGTCGGGCGCGACCGCGAGCGTCCATTGCCCCTTGGTCAGCAGAACCACGCCACAAAGCGCAAACGACACAGCGCAGGTGCCGCTCAGAAACGAAACCACCAGCAGGATCCGGCGATCGTGACTGCCATTGATCCAAAACATGGCGCCGATCGCCGACAGAAGCACCGTCACCGTGGCGTAGGTGACGATGAAGCCGACACCGTCAAGCCCCAGGAAGGTCACTGCCGCACAGACAGCCATGGCGGCAAGCGCCGGTGCAACGGCGCGTCTGTGGCCGGGCACGCCCAGATATTGCATGGCCGACACGCAGAGGATCAGGAACCCCAGGCTGAGCAGCGCAAGCACGATCTGACAGAGCAGCGGATCGGGATCCTTGGTGTATCGCCAGAACAGGATCACATGCGCGACGAGCACCAGAATGCCGCACGCCACCGTCAGCACGAAGCCTGCCTTGGGCGCGGTGAACCAGATCGCAAACATGGTGACGCTGAGGCAGATGCCCGACAGCGCAGCTGCGAGCAGGAGCGAACTGAAGTCCAGCATATCGGGCAAGGGCCTCTCGAGCGTCGGCGGTTGCGCTGCACTCTAAGGTCAGCGGCAGCCCTCAGATATGGGTTTTCAGCCGATCTATCGATGCAACCTACGGATAGGGTTTACAAAACGTTCGATGCCATGTGTCCCGAAACCGGACCCTTGGACGACGCGAGGTCAACCCTTGTTCAAGAGAGCGAGGTTGGCGTTGACGACGGTGGGATCGGCCATGCCGGCCTTCGCTTCGAGCAGCAGCGCCTTGGCCTTCTTGCGATTGCCGCGCAGCAGTTGCGAATAGCCCATGTTGTTGACGATCTGCGGCTTGCGGCCGGCGACTTTCAAAAGCTGGCCGTAGGCACGGTCGGCGAAGTCGAAGCGGCCGAGTTCATCATAGGAAGCAGCGAGCCCCATCCAGGCCTCCGCATTGTCGGCCTTCAACTCGACGGCCTTGCGGAAGTGCTTTTCGGCGAGGCCGTAATTGGCGTCGCGAAACTGCGCCTTGCCTTGCGCCAGATCGAAGGTGTCGATGTCCTTTGCCGCCGGTTGGATGGCGGTGGTCTTGGTGGTGTCGACGCCGCCCGTTGTACAGCCAGACATCATCAAGACGGCCGAAATCGCGGCCATTGCCGTGAAGTTACTGTGACGCATGCCCCTGCCTCATCGCCCGATTTGCCGGGTCGTTCTTCAGGAAACACATTATATCAGCGACGCTTAAACTTTGGTGCCGAAACGTCACCAAAATTTGGTTTCGGGCACACCAGCCATTAACCACCAGGCCACGCTGCTTCAGTCGCAGCCAGCGGCGTCCTCACGGCTCCAGGGCTTTGAGCCCCGCAGGAGCCGTATACCGGCTGCCATCATAGCGCAGCCGGTAGGTTTGGCTCACGGACTTGCCGGGATGGGACTGGCACTCGCCATCCTTGTCGGGCAACGGATTGTCAGTATCTATTTGCTCGACCACCGTTATGTCGTGGTAGCCATGATGTTTGGCCGGGCTCATCGCCAGGCTAACCCGACTAGTATGAAAGTATCCGGCGCAATTGGTATCGCCCTCGCCGCCATTGCCGCCCACGACCAGGCCATCGAGCACCATCCTCAGGGAATCGCCATCGACGGCATAGAGCCGCAGGTCGGTTTCACTGAAGGGATTAGGCAGCGAATTGTTCGCCATTTCGATGCGCAGGCCAAAGGCAGTAACATCGGGCGCCAGCGCATAGCGGCCGGTATCAAGTTCGACCTTGCGGATGGCGATGGCATCATCATTCATCAGCCCGGGCTGGAGCAAGCGCTGGCGCACCTGCCGGCTCTTCCTGTCGACAATCAAAAGCTCGATATCGCCGGCATGCGCGTAGTCGCTGGGTTGGGACCCCTCCATCAGCGGCACTGCGACCAACAGCAGGTCGTCATGGGCGGGCCAGATCTTGCAAACCAGCCCCGGCGGATCGCCATACGCGAATGTCAGGGCGATGCTGGTGTGGGGTTCGAGCGTGAACGAGGTGCCGTCGGCGTTCTTTCGAGCTTTGGGATAGGCCTGCTGCACCAAGGCGGCGGCATCGCCGCAATCGTCGGCCACGGCCCAGGCGGGCGACAGGCTGGCCGCGGCAAGGCCGAGCAAGAGAGTGCGCAGCAGCATGGACTTCTCACCTGCAAAGCCGGGTTCGGTCAGAACAATGGTTGTCAGCCCCTTGCTAGGGCTTTTGTGAAGCGCTCGCTAGTGCGCCGTCATTTTGACGATGACTGGAATGGCCGCGATCATCAGCACTACCGGCAGGATGCACACAACCACCGGCACCGACATCTTGGCCGGCAGAGCGTGCGCCTTTTCCTCGGCCAACGACATACGCTTGTGGCGCATGTCGTCGGAGAAGACGCGCAGCGCCCCCGACAGGCTGGTGCCGAGTTCCTTGGACTGCTGCAGCAGCGTGGCGAAGGAACGCACCTCGTCCAGGCTGAGGCGGTCGGCGAGCGCCTTCAGCGCATCGTCAAGGCTGCGCCCTGCCCTCAGCTCCAACGACACCAGCTGCAGGTTCTGGCTGAGCGCGGGATAGGTCTTGGCAAGTTCCTTGGAGACGCGCTCTATGCCGGCCTCCATGCTCATTCCGGCATCCGAGCAGACAATCATCAGGTCCATGAAATCGGGAAAGCCGTTGCGGTACTCACGCCTGCGTTCCCGCACTTTCTGGCTCAGCACCAGGCCGGGCAGGAAATAGCCGGCCGCTCCCGACAGGATGACGAAGGTCCAGCGGCTGGCCATCGTCGCGTCCGGGCTGGCCATCCACCGGTTGAGCACAAACACACCGATTGCCGTGCCGATCATCGCGCTGAACCGGATCAGGAAGAACGTGCCGACAGCACGCGGCTCCATGTAGCCCGCCTGGATGAGCTTCATGCGCAGCCGGGCGACATTTTCCGGATCGCTCCTGGCGTAGAATTCTTGCGCCCGCTTCACCGCCTTCTCGCGCACGACGCCGGTATTCTTCTTCTGCACCGGCTCTGGTTTGGCGGCCACGGGACCGTTGTCGACCCTGAGCCGGCGCATGACCTCGTTGCGGTCGCCCTTCGCCATGACAACAGGCCAGGCAACAGCGGCAGCACCCGCCGCCAGCAGCAGGATGGCCACCGGCATCAACGAGGTCGGTGCAAGCGAGGCGAGGAATTCGATGAAGCCCTGCATGTCAGAACTTGAAATTCGACATCTTGAACATCATCAGATTGCCCAGCATCAGCCAGGTGATAGACCCACCGAGCAGGTACCAGGTTTTCGCCTCGCCCCAGACGTCGCTGTAGAAGCCCGGCATCAGCGCCATGATGGCGGTGAACAGCAACGCCGGCACCGCCGTCAGTATGTAGGCCGACATCCGGCCTTCTGTCGCAATTGCGCGCACCTTGCGGCGCAGCTTGCCGCGCTCGCGGATCGTCGTCGCCAAGCCATCGAGGATCTCGCGCAGATTGCCGCCCGAACTGGTCTGGATCGAGACGGCGGTGACGAACAGCGGCAGATCCTCCTGGCCGACCCGGTCGAACAGCGAGTTCAACGCCGAAACCAGATCGGAGCCATAGGTCACCTCGTCGGCGATGACGCCGAACTCGGTGCCGATCGGGTCGGGCATCTCGCGCGCCACCATGGCGATCGCCACCGGCACCGGATGGCCGGCCTTCAGGCCACGCGTGATCAGTTCCAGCGCCTCCGGCAATTGCATGCCGAACCGCTTCACCCGGCGCTTGCGCTTGAAGCGCAGCGTCATCACTGGCAGCACCGGCACAAGCACCACAAACAGCACAAGCCCCATCAGCGGTGGCAAGCCGTACCAGATGGCGACCAGACCAGCGGCGAATGCCACGCCGCAGGTGATCATCAGGAATTTCGACAGCGGCATGATCATGCCCGACTGGATTCGCAGAGCGCGGAACCGGTCCGGCGAAAACAGCGGCGTGCCCGCGTCAAGGCCCCGCTCCTTGCGCAGCTGGACGAGCACCTGCTCCTGGCTGATCTTGTTTTCCTGCAGCTTCATGCGCCGGTTGATGGCGGTGCGCTTGTCGCTGCGGCCGGCATAAAGCAGGTAGCAGGCCTCAGCGATCAGGATGCCGGTCAGTGCAGCCGCGGCATAGACGACATAGATCGCGCTGAGCCCGTCGAACACTTGGCTACTCCTGCGGCCGGCCGGGTTCGAAATATCGCCCGGGGAACTCGATGCCCATGGCGCGCAGATCCTCGAGGAACCGCGGCCGGATGCCGGTCGCCTCGTAGTGCCCCAGAATCTTGCCGTCGGCCTCCATGCCGGTGCGCACAAAGCGGAAGATCTCCTGCATCTGGATGACATCTCCTTCCATGCCGGTCACCTCGGCGACACTGGTCACCTTGCGCTTGCCGTCGGACAGGCGCGTCAGCTGAACGATCAGGTCGAGCGCGCTGGCGATCTGGCTGCGGATCGACTGCACCGTCATCGGCATGCCGGTCATGCCAAGCATCTGCTCGAGCCGCGAAATGGCGTCGCGCGGCGTGTTGGCATGGATGGTCGCCATCGACCCTTCGTGGCCGGTGTTCATCGCCTGCAGCATGTCGAATGCCTCCTCGCCGCGGCACTCGCCGAGGATGACGCGGTCGGGGCGCATGCGCAGCGCATTCTTGACGAGGTCGCGCTGCTTCAGCTCGCCATGGCCTTCGATGTTGGCGGGACGTGTCTCCATGCGCGCGACATGCGGCTGCTGCAACTGGAGTTCGGCCGCGTCCTCGATGGTGATCAGCCGCTCGTCTTCCGGAATGAAGGCCGACAGCGCATTGAGCATGGTCGTCTTGCCGGTGCCGGTGCCGCCCGAAATGATCGTCGTCTTGCGGGCATGCACGGCCGCCGCCAGCACTTCGGCCATGTTCTGGGTGATGGCGCCGAATTCGACCAGTTTGTGCAGGCCGAGCTTGTTCTTGGAAAACTTGCGGATCGACACCAGCGGCCCATCGACCGCAACCGGGCGGATGGCCGCGTTGAAGCGCGAGCCGTCCAGCATGCGGGCGTCGACCATCGGCTGCGATTCGTCTACGCGGCGACCGACCGCGGCGACGATCTTGTTGACGATGCGCAGGAGATGCGCCTCGTCCTTGAACGGAATGTGGACCGGCTGCAGCTTGCCCTTCTTTTCGACAAAGCAGTTCATGTGGCCGTTGATCAGGATGTCGTTGATGTCGGGGTCCTTGAGCAGCGGCTCGAGCGGACCGAGGCCGACCATCTCGTCGACGATGTCATCGACCAGCGCGTCAAGCTCGACGGTGTTGATCGCCATCCGCTCCTGCTTGGTCTTTTCCGACACGAAATCATGCACTTGCCGGCGCATCTCATCCTTCGGCAAACGCTCCAGCGCGACAAGATTGATCTCTTCGAGCAGCAGCCGGTGGATACGCACGCGCGCATCGAGCACCTTGTTGGCATTCTTTGCCGGCGCTGTGTCAGTCTTTGCCGGCAAAGCCTTTCGGCTGGTCGGAATGACGACGGCATGATGGGCGACCGGCGTCGTCTCAGGCGCGCGCTGCGGAAGCGTATCGCGGTTCTGCAGGGCGGAGAAGCGGCTGGTCATCCGGCTTTCCTCTTCAGCAATCCACGGCCCATGCCAAACAGCGAGCGCGATTTCGCCCGCGTTGGGACCGCTTCCTCCGGCAGGATGATCTTTTTCAGATCGTTGACGACATTGGCGTTGGGATCGATCTCGTGCAGCGGCACGCCGCGATCGACCGCTTCGCGCACCAGCCGGTAGTTGTTGGCGATGCCGCCGACGAAATGCTCGCCGAGAATTTCCTGGACGTCCGCCTGCTTGATGCCGTTGTCGAACATCTTCTGTTCGAAACGATTGACGATGACGTTCGGCTTCACTTCCTTGCCGGCAGTCTCGTAGACCGCCTGGATCAGCCGCTGCGTGTGGCGCAGGCACGGCACCGTCATTTCCGCGACGATGTAGAGCTTGTTGGAACCGAGCAGCACGGTTTCCGTCCATGGGAACCAGGTGCGTGGCATGTCGATGACGACATTGTCGAAATAGGCCGAAACGAGGTCCAGCATGCGCACCACGACATCGGTCTTGAACGAGCGCATCTCTGCTGGATGCGCCGGTGCCGCCAGCACGCAAAGGCCGCTGGCATGCTTGGACAGCATCACGTCGAGCAGTTGCCGGTCGAGACGCTCGGGCTGGTTCTCGATCTCGGTAATATCGAAACGCGGTTCGAGGTCGAGATATTCGGCACAGGCGCCCTGCTGGAAATTGAGATCGACGACGCAGGTCGAGGCGCCGCGCGTCACCGAGTGATGCAGCTGAAAGGCGGTCTGCAGCGCCAGCGTCGTGGTGCCGACGCCGCCCGCGGCAGGCATGAAGGTGTAGATCTGCGACTCGCTGTTTTCCTCGCGCCCGGGTCCCTGCAGTGCCCGCACGACAGAGCGCACCAGATCGGCGGTGGTGATCGGCTTGACCAGGAAATCCGCGACCTTGAGCTGCACGAGAATGCGCACCGCGGCGGCGTTGAACTCCTGGGTGACGACAACGACCGGAACCTTGTCCTCCAGCCGGCGCATAATGCGCTGCAGCGACTCGACCTCCTCCAGCCTTGCCGCATCCATGTCGACGATGATGGCGCCGAAGTCGGCTTCCTGGATCTCGCCGCGCAACTCGGTAACGTTCTTCTCCACTGTCGAGAGCTGTATGATCTCGGAGGCGGAAAACGCGGTGCGCGTGTCCTGCGCAAACGTCCTGTCGGTCGATACGAGCAGGATCTTCCTGGTCTTGATGCCGTTTGCCATTCTGTCAGCCTGTCAGGTCGATCGACCGTTGGATCAGTTGCCCGTGGGATCAATTGGTCGTGCTGGACTGCGACGCCTTGGCACCGGCCGCCTGATCGGGTGTTACGGCCGCGGCACTGCCTCGTTGGGCCGGCACCAGGAGCCTGGTGTTCTGGACCCCGTATTTCCAGGGATCGACCATCTGCATGACGGTGTTGGCGGCCTGCGCATTTCCGGCGCCGGCCGTCGGCCCTTCGCTGCGCACATAGTCGTCGCTGGTGCAGCCAGCGGTAAAGCCGGCCAGCAGCAAGGCGACGCTCGATCCAAAGACCAGACGCATGGCTTCAATCCTTCGGCAGGTCGAGGAAATGCCCAGCCGAAGCGGCCGCTGCAGGTTGAGTGACGCGGCCGTCTGCCAGCGCCACGGTGCGACCGGCATCGGCGCCCTTCACTTCCTCGGTGTTGTTGAGAAAATAATCGGCGTTGCTGGCCGGCTGCGTGCCATCGGTCGGCTCGACGAGCTTCTTCGACGGATCGACCGGCTTGACCAGATAGGGCGTGACGATGATGACGAGGTCGGTCTCGCGCCGCTGATAGGATTTCGACGAGAACAGCGCCCCAAGCACCGGCATCTTGCCGAGGCCGGGAATGCGCGACGTGGTGATGTCGTTCTGCGACTGCAGCAATCCGGCGATCATGAAGCTCTGGCCGTTCTTCAGGTCGACCGACGTCCTGGCACGGCGCACGATGAAACCGGGCACCGAAATGCTGCCGATATTGTAGGAGGCTGACGCGTCGATCGAGGAGACTTCCGGCGCGATATCCAGGCTGACCAGCCCGTCCTTCAGAACCGTCGGCGTGAAATCCAGGCTGACGCCGTACTTCTTGTAGCTGACCGAGATCTTGCCGTCGTCCTCGGAGACCGGGATCGGGAACTCGCCGCCGGCGAGGAAGCTCGCCGTCTGGCCGGACCGGGCGATCAGGTTCGGCTCGGCCAGCCGCCGCGCCAAGCCGCGCTCTTCCAGCGCTTTGATGGCGATATCGATGGAGACGCCATTCGACAGCAGCTTGCCGATGATCTCGCCTGTTCCCGCGCCCTGTATCGATCCGGCCGGCAGCGTGACGTCGCGGCCACCCATGCCATAGGCGAAATTGGCGGCGTATTTGGCGCCGAGATCCTGGCCCGCCTGGCGGTTGATTTCGACAAAGCGGACGTTGAGCTGGACCTGCTGCGACGACGAGATGTTGACCGAGTTGATCACCTCCTCGGCACCGGAAAAGCGCGTCGCGATCTTGTTTGCCTTTTCGGCGGCGACGGCATCATCGGCCTCGCCCGACAGCACGACCCGGCCATTGGCCGATCCGACCTTGATCCTGGCATCCGGCACGCTGGCCCGAATGGTGCTGGCCAACTGGTCTGTGTCGAGCGTCACCTCGATGTCGACGGTGCCGACAAGCTGCTTTTTCTCGTCGAACAGCGCAATGCCGGTGGTGCCGAGATTGTTGCCGAGCACATAGAAGGATTTGTCGGTCAGCGGATTGACGTTGGCGATCTCCGGATCGCCGATGACGATCTGGTAGAAGGCGGCACTGGTCATGATCGTCTTCGGCTTGCCCTTGGCGACCTTGATTGACGCATTCTTGGTCGACGACACATAGACGATCTCGTTGTCAGCCCTCGCCGAGGCGCCGAAGGCCAGCATCGCGGCAGCAGCCAGCGAAGACGCGACAGCCGCCGCACGCAAAACGCGCAACCGCCCCATGACCCGATATGTGAACAGCCCGAACATTGTCCCGTCCCTCACCCAGTCCCCACTGGCTTATTTCTGGTCCCGCGAAGGAACCTGGTATTCCTCGGCCTTTGTGCCGCGCGTTACGATGACCGTCTTGAACTTCGGCTTCTCCGGCTCTTTCACCACGGCATCGAACAGCGAGCCGGCAGCGGCCTGCACGTTCGAGGCGGCCGATCCACCGAACGAAGAGATGGTGGTGACGCCGCCCTTGCCGTCGCCGCCTTCGCTGGCCGAGCGCAGCGACAGCGACAGCGTACCGACAGTGCGGGCCAGCGCCACTTTCTGCGCGCCGTCGGTCGTCACCTCGATGGTCACCGAATTGGAAATCTGCGGCGTCGTCTGGCGCTCGTCGGCACCTTGCCCGACGCTCAGCACCTTGGCATCGGCAACGACAATCTCGGAGGTGACCGTCGATCCGGCCGCACCCTGTGCATTCTTGGCCACTTCCTGAATTTCGCCGGCATCGCGCGTCAGCACGACATCAACGCGGTCGCCCGGTGTGACGAAGCCGCCGACACCTGCTATCTCGTCGGTGCGGATGGTGACCGCCCGCATTCCGGGCGTCATCATGTTGGAGAGTGTCGCGCGGCCGTTCGGACCGGACAGCTTGGTCAGCAGTACCGGTTCGTTGACCTCGATCGGCGACAGCACCACGCGGCTGCCATCGGCAAGCACCGCATTGATGGTGGTGAAGGCGCCCTGCGGCACGGCCTCTTGCGACCACGGGATTTCGCTGAGCTGCGCGCGGTCGAGCGCCATGCCGTAGCGCAATGGGGCATTCGCCACCACGATGGTCTTGAACTCGACCTTCGGCACGACAGCTGCCGGAATAGACGACGTCTTCTCTTCGGAATCGGCCTTGGCCTGGCTTTTGACCCAGAAATCCGCGGCAAAGATCGAGATCGCCCCGAAAACGGCGGCGATGCCGATCATCGATATGGCCTTGCCCCTCACGCCGAAACCCCTGATGCCCGCAGTTTCTTGTTTTGTTGGGCTTAACCCTAGGCGGCATTGTTAAAGAATCAGGAATCCTGCACCGCGGTATCGGACCTATTTCCGCCGGCTTGGTTATCGAATGGTTTTGGAGTAAGAGGGGCCATATCCCCGAACGGAACAGGAACCTCGGTCGCTTGGCGCTGAAAAGCGTGGCAGTATCGCGAGGTGATTCGCAGCATCGGACTCTATGGCAGGCATGGACGATCTTTTCGGCAATGACGACAACAAGCCGCAGCCGGTTCGCGCGCCAGCGCGCCCTGCGGATCCACTGGTGGTGCAAGCCACCAAGCGTCCTGCCTCGACCAAGGACGGCAGCGAGGGCTATAGCGCCGCCGACATCGAGGTGCTGGAAGGGCTGGAGCCGGTGCGCCGACGGCCAGGCATGTATATCGGCGGCACCGACGACAAGGCGATGCACCATCTGTTCGCCGAGGTCATCGACAATTCGATGGACGAAGCGGTGGCCGGCCATGCCACCTTCATCGATGTCGAGCTCTCGGCCGATGGCTATCTCGCCGTGACCGACAATGGCCGCGGCATCCCGATCGATCCGCACCCGAAGTTCAAGAAGCCGGCGCTTGAAGTGATCATGACGACGCTGCATTCGGGCGGCAAGTTCGACTCCAAGGTTTACGAGACATCAGGCGGCCTGCATGGCGTCGGCGTGTCCGTGGTCAACGCGCTGTCGGACCATCTCGAGGTCGAGGTCGCGCGGGGACGGCAACTCTATCGGCAAAAATTCTCGCGCGGCGTTCCCGTGACCGGGCTGGAACAGTTGGGCGAGGTCCACAACCGGCGCGGCACAAAGATCCGCTTCCACCCCGACGAGCAGATTTTCGGCAAGGGCGCGGCGTTCGAACCGGCGCGGCTCTACCGCATGACGCGCTCGAAAGCCTATCTGTTCGGTGGTGTCGAGATCCGCTGGACCTGCGATCCGTCGCTGATCAAGGAAAAGGACCAGACACCGGCCAAGGCGGAATTCCATTTTCCCGGCGGCCTGAAGGACTATCTCAAGGCATCGCTCGGCGACGACTTCCAGGTGACGCGCGAAATCTTCGCCGGCAAGAGCGAGAAACAAGGCGGCCATGGGTCGCTGGAATGGGCGGTGACCTGGTTCGGCGGCGACGGCTTCATCAATTCCTACTGCAACACCATCCCGACCGGCGAAGGCGGCACACACGAGGCCGGCTTCCGCAACGTGCTGACGCGGGGCCTGCGCGCCTATGCCGATCTCGTCGGCAACAAGCGCGCCTCGATCGTCACCTCGGAAGACGTCATGATCTCGGCGGCGGGCATGCTGTCGGTGTTCATCCGCGAGCCGGAATTCGTCGGCCAGACCAAGGACAGGCTGGCGACGATCGAGGCGATCCGCATCGTCGAGACCGCGATCCGCGACCCGTTCGACCATTGGCTGGCCGACAATCCGCAGGAAGCCTCGAAGCTGCTCGAATGGGTGATCGCACGCGCCGACGAGCGCGTGCGCCGGCGCCAGGAAAAGGAAGTGTCGCGCAAGAGCGCGGTGCGCAAATTGCGGCTGCCGGGCAAGCTCGCCGACTGTACGCAGAATGCCGCGGCCGGCGCTGAACTGTTCATCGTCGAAGGCGACTCGGCCGGCGGCTCGGCCAAGCAGGCGCGCGATCGCGCCAGCCAAGCGGTGTTGCCATTGCGCGGAAAAATCCTCAACGTTGCCAGCGCCGGCAACGACAAGCTTGCCGGCAACCAGCAGATCTCGGACCTGATCCAGGCGCTCGGCTGCGGCACGCGGTCGAAATACCGCGACGAGGATTTGCGCTACGATCGCGTGATCATCATGACCGACGCCGACGTCGACGGCGCCCACATCGCCTCGCTGCTGATCACCTTCTTCTACCAGGAGATGCCGGCACTGGTGCGTGGTGGCCACCTCTATCTGGCGGTACCGCCGCTTTACTCGATCAGGCAAGGCGGCAAGGTCGCCTATGCCCGGGATGACGCGCACAAGGACGAGCTTATGCGCACCGAATTTACCGGGCGCGGCAAGGTCGAGCTTGGCCGCTTCAAGGGTCTGGGCGAGATGATGGCGGCCCAACTCAAGGAAACCACCATGGATCCGAGGAAGCGCACGCTGCTTCGGATCGATGTGATCGACGCCGAGGCGGCGACCAAGGACGCCGTCGATGCATTGATGGGCACCAAGCCGGAGGCCCGCTTCCGCTTCATCCAGGAACGCGCCGAATTCGCCGAGACGGAAGTGCTGGATATCTAGCCACCAGCCGGTCCATAACAAGGCTCCAGTTGCGGAGACGAGCATGTGACCTGGGCGCGGCTGAAAGGCTATTTCGAGACGAGTTTAGCCGGCTTGACGCAACCGACGCGTTCGGACTGGATTTTCTCGTTGCGCACTGTTTCGGCTGGCCTGATCGCTCTGCTAGCCGCCTATGCGCTGAAGCTCGACCATCCGCAATGGGCCATGATGACGGTGTTCATCGTCGCCCAGCCGGTTGCCGGCATGGTACTGGCGAAGGGCTTCTACCGGCTGCTCGGCACGCTGGTCGGCGGCATCGCCGCGATCGGCATCACCACCGTTTGCGGCACCAACCCCTGGGTGCTGGTAACGGTGCTTGCCGTCTGGATCGGCATCTGCACCTTCGTCTCGTCGCTGCTGCGCAATCCGGAAGCCTATGGCGCCGCCCTCGCGGGCTACACCGCAATGATCATCGGCCTGCCCGCTTTCGGACAGCCGCATCTCGTCGTCGACCTCGCGGTCGCGCGCTGTGCCGAGATCGTGCTTGGCATTGTCTGCGCCGGCCTGACCAGCCGCCTGATCCTGCCAAAACTGGCCAGCGACGCCATCGTCTCGCGCCTGAAACGCTGCATCCTTGATCTTGCCACCTATGCCGGCGGTGCGTTCTCCGGCGGCGACCCGGGAACGCTGTCCGCGCTGCACCGAAAGCTGATCACTGATGCCCAGACGCTCGGCGAGACGCGCGCCTATGCCAGGCTCGAAGCGCCAAGCTTCGCGCCGCGCGCCCATCCAGTCCGGCGCACCATCGGACAGCTGCTCTCCGCGCTCTCGGCGGCACGCGCGCTGCATTCGCACGCCGCCCCGAAGAATGCGGCGCTCATTCCGGTGCGCTCGGAATTACAATCGCTGGTCAGCGAGCTGGCGACCAAGCCCGGCGCGCTGGACGATACGGCGCTGTGGGTGGCTCGGCTCGATGCGATTGCCGGAAACGCCCGGCAAATGCCCGATACCTCGACCGACCAGGGCAACGACAGGATCGGCACTATCACCCGCCTGACCATCGCCGCCGATTTCGCCGATGCGCTCAAGCAGGTGCTGCGCGGCCTCGACGCCCTGCGCGCGCCTGCCACACGTCCGGCCCGGGGCAGCAGGCAGCCTGCGCTGGTGGTGCATCGCGATTACGCCGGCGCATCGCGTAACGCCTTGCGTGCTGCCCTTGCCACGCTGCTGGTCGCGGCCTTCTGGCTGACGACGAAATGGTCGGAAGCGGCCGGTACGGTCATTCTCGTTGCTGTCGTATCGAGCCTGTTTGCTGCTCGCCCCGACCCTGTGCAGGTCGCCTGGGGTTTCTTCAAGAGAACGCTTCTGGCGCTGCCGTTTGCCTTTCTCGTCGGCCAGATCGCATTGCCTGCCCTGCCCGGCTTCGGCTGGTTCATGCTGTTTGTCGTGCCCATCCTTGTACCGACGGCGCTGGCCATGGCCAATCCACGCTATGTCGGCGTGGCGACGGCCTTCGCCATCAACTTCCTTGCCTTCCTGAGCCCGCACCAGGCGATGACCTACGATCCCGGACCCTTCTTCGCCGGTTCGGCGTCGATCCTGGTCGGCATCCTGCTGGCGATCGGTGTCTTCATCGTCGTGCTGCCCGCCGATCCGTGGCTCGCGGCCAACCGCATCGTGCGCGCCATGCGCGAGGATCTGGCGCGGCTTTGCCTGCATGAGCGCGTGCCGAGACGTTCGGCCTTCGAGAGCCTCGCCTACGACCGCATCAACCAGCTGATGCCGCTGGTGCAGAATGCCGGTCAGAAGGGCGATGCGGTTCTGGGCGGCGGAGTCGCCGCCGTCACCGTCGGCCTGGAGGTCCTTCGGCTGCGCGATGCAAGCCAAAGCCATGCCATTCCATCCGAGACCGCGCTTTCGATCGCCAACTTCCTGAGGGGACTGGCGCGCGAACTGCTTTTCCGCGCCCCCAGCGATCCGCAGACCTCGACCGTCGCCGTCGCCCGGCAGTACGCAGCGAACATCGCCGAGCGAAACGGCACCAGCGAATTGCTGCAGATCGCGGCATCGCTGCGCATCATCGCCGCCGCGATGGAGGATTTCCCCGACTTTTTCGCGAGGGATAAAGGTTAAGCTGCCGCTATCGCCAGCGCGTGGCCTCGCGCGTTCTCGCGCAGCGCATCGAGATGGATCGACTTGATCAAGGCGGCAAGATCGCCTTCGGCGGATTGCCCACCCACTTCCTTGAGCATCAGCCAGCTGACCTCCTGCACACCGGCGATGCGCTTGCCGTTGGCAACCTCGCGCCAGATCTTCAGCGCACGCAGGATGATGGCATGGGTGACTGCGGCGAGTCCGGCGCTGCGGAACAGCGCCTGCAAGGCCACGTCGTGCCCACCGGCCAGCAGCGCCCTTACCCTTTGTTCGGACTGCTGGCTGAGCGCGACCAGCGCCGAGCCGAAGAAATCCACCTTGCCATGCGCGATGGTGCGGATCAGAAAGCTCGCGGTAAGGTCGCCACGCAGCCTGAGATGCTCGATCAGGGCCGCATGTTCTTCCTGGCGCGTGCCTTCGATCAGCGTCACGGAAGCCTTAACGCAGGCGTCGCGCATGACGCGGTCGGCTCGCGCCGCGCCCATCATCGCCATCACCAGTGGCGACGTTTTCAACATTTCGCCAAGCTTGACGAGCAGCATATGCCGGCAGTCGGCCGGCAGCCTGATATCCGATATCAGCGCCTCGCGCACCAACGGCAGGTGCCCATGCCGTTCGGCCATGCGGCGGAAGCTGAGCGAGGCGATGTCGGCGCCGCTGTTGGCGAGCAGCACGGCGCAGGCGTCCGCCTCGCCGATCTCGGCGATGGCCGCCGACAGCGCCATCGAGACGAGTGGCCGGTCGGCGATCAATTTCTGTGTCGCCTTCGGACTTGAAGCCACGCGGTTGATCAGGTCGGCGTCGGTGAGCAGCGGCGAGCGCGCCAACACCACGCCGGCGACTTCCGGCTGGTCGGAGGCCAGCACGCTGATGATCTGCATTGGCGCGTGGTGGCTCATCGACAGCGCCTCGGCCATCGCCAGCCGCACCTTCGACGAGGCATCGTCGAGCAACAGCGTCAGCGCCGCCTCGGCGGCGCAACGGTCCTCGAAAGGCAATTCGGAATTGATATAGGCCCGGGCCAGAGCGCTCGCCGCCGCGGCGCGCTCCGACACCCTGGCCGTGTAGATCCATTTCAGGAAATGCGAAACAACAACCATGCCCGCCTGCTTACGCCCCTTGTCAGAAGCTTCTGACCCCACTGACGACCGTAGGCAGAATTGGTTTACGAACCGTTCACCATGTTCATTAACTGGCTTGCGAGGCTGATTTGCAGCGCCTATCACCGTCAAGCACCTGAGGAGAAAGAAATGGCCGGGCTTTATCTCCAAGAGTTCGTTGTCGGCCATGTCTTCCAGCACACGCTGCGCAAGACCATTACCGAAAGCGACAACATGCTGTTTTCGGTAATGACGCTGAACCCGCAGCCGCTGCACATCGACTTCGATTTCGCCGCCAAGAGCGAATGGGGCAAGCCGCTGGTCAACTCGCTGTTCACGCTCGGCCTGATGATCGGCATTTCGGTCAATGACATCACAGTCGGCACTACGGTCGCCAATCTCGGCATGAAGGAGACCGTGTTTCCGCATCCGGTCTTCCATGGCGACACCATTCGCGTTGAGACGACAGTCATCTCGGTGCGCGAGTCCAGGTCGAAACCCGATCGCGGCATCGTCGAATTCGAGCATCGCGCCTACAACCAGCATGGCGATCTCGTCGCCAAATGCACCAGGCAAGCGATGATGCTGAAGAAGGCGATCTGACGCATGCGTTCGCTGCTGTTCATCCCTGGCGATTCCCAGAGGAAACTGGAAAAGGGTTTTGGTGTCGGCGCCGACGTGGTCATCGTCGACCTCGAGGATTCCGTGGCACCGCACAACAAGGCGCTGGCACGCGAGGTGGCGGCGCGCTTCATCCTGGAACGCAGGGCGCAAACCGGTTCAGCCATCTATGTCAGGGTCAACGACCTGTCGACCGCGCTGACGGACGACGATCTCGCCGCACTGGTTCCAGCGAAACCCGACGGCATCATGCTGCCCAAGTCGAACAGCGGCCAGGATGTGCAGCACCTGTCGGCAAAGCTCAGGGTGCGCGAGGCCGAAAACGGCTTGGCCGACGGCGCGATCAAGATCCTGCCGATCATCACAGAAACGCCGGCAGGCGTGCTGGCGGCTGCGACCTATGCCGGGACAAGCGCGCGGCTTGCCGGCCTCACCTGGGGCGCTGAAGACCTGTCGGCGGCGATCGGCGCGCGCAGCGCCCGCGACGAGCATGGCCGCTACACGGACGTGTTCCGTCACGCTCGCACCATGACCATACTTGCCGCCGGTGCGGCGGAGGTCGAGGCGATCGACACCGTCTTCCCGAATTTTCGCGACATGGCGGCCTTCGAAGCGGAATGCACCGAGGCCGAGCGCGATGGCTTCACCGGCAAGATGGCGATCCACCCCGATCAGGTGCCGGTCATCAACGCCGCCTTCACGCCGTCGGTCGACGCCGTGAGACAATCGGCGGCAATCGTTGCCGCGTTCGCGGCAGCGGGAAGTCCCGGCGTCGTCAGCATCGACGGCAGGATGTTCGACCGCCCGCACCTGCGGCTAGCCGAGCGGCTGCTGGCGCGGGCAAAGGCGGCAGGTGTTTCCGCCTGAGCGCCTGCTACCAGACCAATGGGATCAGGCGGTAACGGACCCGGGCCACATAGTCGTCATAGCCGCGCAGGCCGGTGCGAAGCGTCTTCTCTTCAATGAAGGTGCGGATGGCCAGGAGAACGACGATCACGAGTACCGACGCCAGCCCCCACCAGGAACCAAGCAGAAGTGCCGTGCCGGCGAAGAAGAGGATGGCGCCGGCGTACATCGGATGGCGGACGTAGCTGTAAGGCCCCGTGGAGATCACATGTTGTCCGCGTTCATCCTGGATCCTCACCACCGGCGCCGCGAAACTGTTCTCCAGCATCGTCAGATAGCAGATCCAGATTCCGAGCAGCAGGACGAGCGCGCCGACCACCTGCACCCAGACGGGAACCACGGACCAGCCGAAACGGACGTCGAACCCCATGAATATCTGCGAACCAAAGATGGCGAACAGTAGTATGGACAGCAGGACCTTGTCGGCCGTGTCCTGATTCTTCTGGATGGGAGAACTCAGCCGCTCATTCATCAGGCCGGGATCGCGCCTTGCCAGCGCCACGCCCAAGGTGAGACTGAGCCCCACCATCCCCACCAGATAGACCCAGGCCCCCGGCCAGTGCAGCGTGCCGGCCGACAGGAAGAGCAAGGCGCCCATGGCGCCAAACCAGACGAATGTTTGAAGGACCAATTTCGCGATCATGATCGGCCTTTCATGATATCCGCTCACTTGCGCTGGCAATTTTAGACCATCGGTCTACCATACCGACCGACGGTCTGTAATTCAAGCGAGCTGTGCAGAAGGTTCATCATGCCCCGTGTCATCAAGCATCCAGAGTTCAGGCGAGAAGAACTTCTGGACCATGCCCAGACGCTTTTTCTGACGCAGGGCTATGACAAAGCGAGCCTCAACGACGTGATTGCGTCCGCCGGCGTCTCCAAGGGCGCCTTCTATCACTACTTCCCCTCCAAGGAGGCTCTTCTGGAAGCCTTGGCCGATCGCTTTGCAAGACAGGCACTGGCTGGCGTGCAAGACATAATCAACGATCCGGGCCTAGACCCGCTTGACCGCCTGAATGGCCTGCTCAGCCAGTCGCGGCGGGCCAAGATCGAGACCGCGCCGGAAGCTTGGACTCTTTTCGAGACGATGTTTCGGCCTGAGAATCTGGTGCTTTTCCACCGTATCAATCTGGCCGCCAGCGCGTCGTTTTCACCTCTGCTGGTCAAGATCATCAGGCAAGGGATCGAAGACACCACTTTCAGGACCTTCGATCCGGAAGGTGTCGCCGACATCGTCATGCAGTTCGGCATGGCCACGCATGACGTCGTTGCCAAGGCAATTGCCGGGGGCAGCGACGCCGACATGGAGATCGCGATCGAGGCCCTGGAGAAACGCGTCAGGCTCTACGAGATCGCTCTCGACCGCATACTGGGCCTGCCCGATGGAAGCATCCGGATCGGCGAGCCCGGCTATGTGCGCACCGTCATGACGGCCAGGCGGCGAAAGAGTGCCGGCAAGGCGCTGGCCAAGCCTGATATCTAGTCCTTGTCCCAGCGCGGCCGGCGCATCGAAAACACCTGGTCGACGCTGGCATAGTCCATATAGCCGAGACGAGCGACATTGCCGGCCTTGGTGATGTCGAACAGGCCGTCTGTCAGGAAGGCGTCGTCGATGTGCACGCCGACCACCTCACCGGCAACAATCACAGCGCTTGTCGGCGATCCGTCCAGCGCCTTTGGCCGAAAAACTTCCGTCACCCGGCATTCGAGCGCAGCCGGCGCTGCCGCCACGCGCGGCGGCGCGATGAGGCGCGACGGCGCCATGGCGAGATCGGCATAGGCGAACTCATTGACGCCGCGCGGTGCGTTGACCGATGTGCGGTTCATCTTGTCGGCAAGATCGCGGCTGACCAGATTGGCGACGAACTCACCGGTCTCCTGCGCGAAAGAGGCGCTGTCCTTCTCGCCCTCGGAGGAGAACCAGACAATGAACGGCCGTGTCGAAACGGCATTGAAGAAGGAGTATGGAGCAAGGTTGATCTCACCGGCTCCGTTCAGCGTCGAAATCCAGCCGATCGGACGCGGCGCCACGATCGCCTTCGATGGATCGTGCGGCAGGCCGTGGCCCTTTGAGGGTTCGTAGAACATTCAGCCCGCCCACCGCCCCGAATAGTCGCCGTAAAGCTTTGCCGGATCGGGCCGCGGCCGCTCCGGCGCCGGGCCGGCATAGGAGCCGATATGGATGAAGCCGACGACGCGCTCCTGCGGCGCCAGCCCCAGCAGCGCCCTGCCCTCCGGTACATCCGAATACCAGTTGCTGATCATGTTGGTGCCATAGCCCAGCGCATTCGCTGCTATCATCAGGTTCATCGCCGCCATGCCGCCCGACAGGAACATTTCCCATTGCGGGATTTTTGGATTCTCCCGGGGGACAGATACGACGCCGATCACCAGCGGCGCGCGTGAGAACCGCGCCAGTTCCTGATTGCGGCGGCCTTCCGGCAATGGGCCCTCCCGCTGCTCTGCAAGCGCTGCCAGTTGCCTGCCGATCTCGACGCGGGCGTCGCCACGGTAGACGATGAAGCGCCAGGGCTCCAATCGGCCATGGTCGGGCACCCGCGAGGCAGCAGTGATCATCGTCGCGATCTCCGCATCGCTCGGCGCCGGCTGCTTCAGATCGGGGATCGGAGCGGAGTTTCGGGTCAGCAGGAAATCGATGATCGGCGACGCCATGGGCGCGAGTCTCCTGAACATTCTGTTTTGAGCTGAAGCGCACCATCGGGAATTCGGCGGCTCGGGCATTGGCGCGGGATACGCCGGACGGAAGAGAGTCGTATCGATCGGACTCTTAAGCCTTGAAATTGCCACCGCCATGGGCTTCAACGCAAGGCATGTTTGAGGGGACTGTCCGTCTTTTCCTGATCTGGCTCGGTGCCCTGCTGTTGATGGCGCCGGTTTCGTTCGCCATGGCGCAGAACGTCGACGGTGTCAGCGACCTGAAGCTTCCGGGAATTTCGAGCTACGCGACGCCGAAAGGCGAGACGTCACTGGCACTAAGCGGCGGCGGCGCCATCACGCTGTCCGCCCAGTTGACCGACAAGGGTTCCGACATCACGCGCGGCATCGTCTGGCGGGTCTTCAAGCCCGAAGCCGTCAACGGCAAATTGCCGATGGTCGCCTCCTCCCATGGCGGCACCGCCGTCTTCCAGCTCGAGCCTGGCAGCTATCTGGTTCACGCCTCCTACGGCCGGGCCGGCGCCACCAAGCGCATCACTGTCGGCAAGGACGCCAAGCGCGAAAGCCTCGTGCTCGACGCCGGTGGCCTCAAGCTCGACGCCGTGCTGTCCGGCGGCGTGCGCATTCCACCGAAGAAGCTGCGCTTTTCGATTTATGAGGGCACCGCCGAGGCCAATGGCGACCGCGCGCTGATCATTCCCGATGTCGAGCCTAACAGCGTCGTGCGGCTCAACGCCGGCATCTACCATGTCGTCTCGACCTATGGCGCGGTCAACGCGGTCATCCGCTCCGACATCCGTGTCGAGGCCGGCAAGCTGACCGAAGCGACCGTCGAGCACCACGCCGCCGAGATCACGATGAAGCTGGTGCGCGAAACCGGCGGCGAGGCGATCGCCGATACCTCCTGGTCGCTGCTCAATGAGTCCGGCGATCCGATCAAGGAAACTGTCGGCGCCTTCGCCTCTATGGTGCTGGCCGAGGGCGACTACACCATCATCGCCAAGAACCGCGACCGCATCTACCAGAAGGATTTTACGGTCGTGGCCGGGCAGAACCAGGAAATCGAGGTTCTGGCCACCGAGGCCGCGGCGATGGATCCCGAAGAAGGTGCTGATTAGACCAGACTGCAGTTCGCAATCCCTACCAGAGGAATCAGGTGTCTGCTTCATCCTCTGAACTGGCCGGATAATCCTGTCCGCCGTAGAGCACACGCAGGATGACCACGGTGTCACCGTTGACCCGGAAAACGATAAATACGCGGCGTTCAAAACCGACGATGCGGACGCCGGGGCCAACAGCGTCGCGCACGGTCCCGCGCTCCGGGAAGGTGGACAGCGCCATACACGCGGCCTCTATGCGGTTGACATAGTCGCCGGCACGCCGATTCCCGCTGTCGTTTTCGATGTAATTGTAGATGGCGAAGAGGTCGGCTTGAGCCGCTGGCCTGAAGACGACCTTATGCGTCACGCTTAGAGGCCTTCATGCGGTCCGCATGATGGCGCGCAACGCTTTGAAGACGTCTTCTGCCGGGATGTCCGGACGCGGGTCGTCAAGGGCTTCCTGGACCTTGGCGTGCATAACAGCGGTGATGATCTGCTCCTCGCGATCGAGGGCGCGTAGCGCCGCGCGCATGACTTCGCTGGCGGAATCGTAGGCGCCCGAGGCCAGACGTGCGTCGACGCTGCTCTGCTGGCGGCCGAGGGTCACGGTGATTGGTTTGCTGGTTCTCATGGCAAGTTCGTTTCTTGCCTCCTTATAGCACCGCAACGTTACAGTGTCATACTATTTTCTGAACGGACGGTCGAGTCTCGGCCCCTCGTGAGCCGGACGTTTGTTGCCTCAAGCAGCCAGCTTGGTCCGCGCCGGCAGGAACGGAATCCGGCGGCGCCTCACGACTGGCGCAAGGTCGAACACGCCGCGATAAAGGCGGTCGAGCAACTCCTTGCGGTCGCGCAATGGCTCCAGTTCGCTCCAGCTCAGCATCTTGCCGACACGCACGTCGATCGCCTTGCCGGACAACCGCGCGAATTCGTGGATGAGCAGCGACGTGCGCAATGTCACCGAGGCCTTGCCGATGAATTTCGCCACCCGGCCGTCGCTCTCAGCCATGTTCATCGGGCCGCTGACCAGATGGAACAGCCTGCCGTTCTGCCCGGAAAAATGCATCGGGATGACCGACGCTTTGGCCTCCTGGACGAGACGGGCCGGAAACATCTTCCACGGCAGGTCGCGCGCCCGGCCAAAACCTTTTGGCGCGGTGGCGACACCGCCGGCCGGAAACACCACGATGGTGACGCCCTCCTTCAGCAGCCGCACCGCTTCATGGCGCACGGCCATGTTGTTCTTCAGCGCGTCCTTGGTCTCGGAAAAGTCGATCGGCAGCGAGTAGGGCTCCATCTCGCGGATCTTGAGCAGGTCCTTGTGGATCATCACCCGGAACGGCCGTCCGAGCTGCTCGGCCAGCGACAGCACGGCAATGCCGTCACCGATGCCGAACGGATGATTGGCGACGATCACCAGCGGCGTATCAGGCAATTGCGCTGGCGGCCACTGATCTGCCGTCCGCACGCGGACGTCGATCAGGTCGAGCATGCGGCTGAACACACGCTCGCCGGTCGGCACGACCTGGCGGCGCCAAAAATCGTAAAGCGCGGTGTAGCGGTCGCGGCCCGACAGGCCTTCGATCGAATGGATGAACCAGCGCGTCAGCGCCGGCTGGCGCGGATTGGCATAGGAAAGCTCGGGAAAGGGTCGTTCGCGCGATTTCAGCTTGAGCATAGGGGTTCGTTACAAGGTCGGCGTGACAAGGATATGAAAATGGCGGTGGATCGCTCCACCGCCATTTGGCCGAAAAACTATGCCGATCAGGCAGCGCGTTTGCGCCTGCGGTCGGGCGTGACGGCTTCTTCGGTCAATTGCGCGATCGCCTGGTCAAGGCCAAGCGATTCCTGGTCGCGTGAGCCCAGCCGGCGCATGTTGACCGTCTGCTCTTCCGCCTCGCGCTTGCCGCAGACGAGGATGACCGGAACCTTGGCCAGCGAGTGTTCGCGGACCTTGTAGTTGATCTTCTCGTTGCGCAAATCCGCTTCCGCCAACAGCCCGGCGGCCTTCAGCTTTGCCACCACTTCGGTCGCATAGCCGTCGGCATCCGAGGTGATCGTCGCCACCACCACCTGCAGCGGCGCGAACCACAGCGGGAAATGGCCGGAATAGTTCTCGATCAGGATGCCGAGGAAGCGCTCCATCGAACCGCAGATGGCGCGGTGCACCATCACAGGCTGCTTCTTCTCGGAATCGGAGCCGATATAGAAGGCGCCGAACCGTTCCGGCAGGTTGAAGTCGACCTGCGTCGTGCCGCACTGCCATTCGCGGCCGATAGCATCCTTGAGCACATATTCGAATTTCGGTCCGTAGAAGGCGCCTTCGCCCGGATTGATCGAGGTCTTGATGCGATTGCCGGATCGTGTCCTGATCGTCTCCAGCACGCTGCCCATGATTGCTTCGGCGTGATCCCAGGCTTCGTCGGTGCCGACGCGTTTGTCGGGCCGCGTCGAAAGCTTGACGCTGATTTCGTCAAAACCGAAATCAGCATAGGTCGACAGGATCAGGTCGTTGATGCGCAGGCACTCCGCGGCCAGCTGCTCCTCGGTGCAGAAGATGTGCGCATCGTCCTGCGTGAAGCCGCGCACACGCATCAGCCCGTGCAGCGCGCCCGACGGCTCGTAGCGATGCACATTGCCGAATTCCGCAAGCTTCACGGGTAGATCGCGATAGGACTTCAACCCATGCTTGAAAATCTGCACATGGCCCGGACAGTTCATCGGCTTCAACGCGAAGACCCGGTCGTCATCGGTGTCGTCGCCGGCGACCGTCACCTTGAACATGGCGTCGCGATACCAGCCCCAATGGCCTGACGTCTCCCACAGGCTCTTGTCGAGCACCTGCGGCGCGTTGACCTCCTGATAGCCCTGCTCGTCGAGGCGGCGGCGCATGTAGTTGACCAGGTTCTGGAACATCTTCCAGCCCTTGGCATGCCAGAAGACGACGCCCGGTCCCTCTTCCTGGAAATGGAACAGGTCCATCTCGCGGCCGATCTTCCTATGGTCGCGCTTCTCGGCCTCCTCCAGCATCATCTGGTAGGCTTCGAGCTGCGCCTGGTCGGCCCAGGCCGTGCCGTAGATGCGGGTCAGCATCGGGTTGTTCGAATCCCCGCGCCAATAGGCGCCGGCCACCTTCATGAGTTTGAAGGCATTGCCGATCTGCCCGGTCGAGGCCATGTGCGGGCCACGGCAGAGGTCGAACCAGTCGCCCTGCGCATAGATCTTGAGATTCTGATCCTCAGGAATGGCGTCGATCAGCTCCAGCTTGTAGCGCTCGCCCTTGTCGGCAAAGACTTTTTTCGCCCTGTCGCGCGACCAGACTTCCCTGGTGAACGGCTTGTTGCGCGCGATGATCTCGCGCATCTTCTTCTCGATCACCGAAAAATCGTCAGGCGTGAACGGCTCGTTACGGGCGAAGTCGTAGTAGAACCCGTTCTCGATCACCGGCCCGATGGTCACCTGCGTTCCCGGCCACAATTCCTGCACGGCTTCCGCCAGCACATGGGCCGCGTCATGGCGGATCAGCTCCAGCGCGCGCGGGTCGTCGCGGGTGACGATCTCGACCTTGCCGGACTTGCCGAGCGGATCGCTGAGATCGCGAACCGTGCCGTCGATCGCATAGGCGACCGCCTTCTTGGCCAGCGATTTCGAGATCGATTCGGCGAGGCCGGCACCGGTCATCGCCGCGTCGTATTCGCGGACGGAGCCATCGGGAAATGTCAGGGAAACGGAATTCAGCATATATATCTCCTATCCAGTCCCGCAAACGAGCGCGGGTGGTTGAAATGCATGTCGCCCAAAAGTGTATGGCGGTTTTGGGTTACGATATGCATAGGGAAAAGCCGGATGCGTCCGGCAGCGGCTGTCTTTTATGGACAGATTCCGCCTCCGTAAAGCCCGGCTCAAATGTCAGCGTTCATTTGATGAGGAGCGGCAGGTCCTTCAGGAACGCGGCGCGGGTCTTGAGGCCCTTGGGCATGTCGGTGCGGTTGGTGTCGACGACAAGCCGCGCAAAGACGATCTGGCGGCCATCCTTTTGCGCCCAGCCGACGAACCAGCCGAGCGAACGCTTGTCCTGAACCTTGTCGACGTCGTTGCGCAGCCTGGTGCTTCCGGTCTTGCCTTGCACCGTCCAGCCTCCGGCCTGGAAGGTCGGGATGATGGCTGATGTCATGTCGTAAGCCCTGGCCGAGACAGGCAGCTTGCGGGCCAGCAGCTTGCGCAGGAATTCGACCTGCTCGACCGGCGTGATCTTGAGCGAGGAATTCACCCAGGACTTGGTCAAACCATCATTCTTGCCGGGATTGCCGGAAACATCGGCGTTGCCGTAGTCGAATTTCGAGACATAACCGGCAAAACTCCCAGACCCAAGCCGGCGGGTGATTTCCCGGGAAAATCACAGGATCGAATCCCGCTCCCAGACCACCGGATCGACGGTCTTCTGATCCCGCTTCACCGCGTTGAATTCAGGCTTGTAATCCCAGCTCGGCGTGTGCTCGTCGCTCAGGATCCCGCTGTCATAGCCGATCAGCGACAACGGCACCTTGAACGTCGAAGCCGGGCTGAACCGCTCGTCGCACACCCCGTCCTGGTAGAGCGCCTTGCCGCTCGCCGCATCGGCGATCACCGTGCACTGCACGTCCCCCAGCGGCGCCGATTGCGCGCGCAGCGGAAATCCCAGGAGCCAGGCGAGCAGGAACAGTATCCCGGCAAAGATGAAGGGAAGACGGTCGAAATTGCGCATTTTCTGCTCGCTCCAGAAGGGGGTTCCGGAGCGGCTTAGCGAGGTCTCTTGTCTCGATTTTGTCTCAAATGCGCAGTCTTTGTGCAGGCTGTTGTTAACCCTACCGGATCGTAAACGGGCAGAGCCGGCGGGACCTGACTGACGCGATCACCCCTGCGCTTCGCCGCGCTTGCTGCCGATCCGCCAGTACCGCCATGGCGTGAACCAGACATAACGATCCTCCAGCACCTCCGGCACGAGGTCTATGCCATGCGTGCCGAATGGCCCGCAGCGCAGCATCCGGAAAAATCCCATCCAACCGCCCGCCCACAGGCCATGGCGGGCGATCGCCTCATGGGCATATTCCGAACAGGTCGGCAGATGCCGGCAGGAATTGCCGACAAAGCCCGACAATGTCAGCTGGTAGAGGCGCACGAGCGACGTGCCGAGGAGACGGCCCGGCGTCTTGCGCCATGGACCGGGCCAGTTACGGCCGCGTTTCGGCGGCCGGGCGATATGCGCATGCCCATGCTGGTCGCGCACCACAGTCTCCGTTTCGCGTTTCCCACGCGATAGATGTGGGCTTCTACTAGAGAACGCAATCCCCGCGCCCACCGTCACGGACGGAAACGACGAAACGGCTGCCAGTCAGCCGAAGCCACCCACCGGCCACGACTGGTCGGCTCTTCGTAACGCTTTTCATGCTGTCTTCTGTCACGCCATTGAAACGTTGCGATCCGCATGACATCGCCAAAGATGCTCAGCAACTGGATCATGGTCGGTCTCCTTTGATGCGATTAGACGGCCGCTGGCCTTCGCCTTCAAACGAGTATAATTTCCACTTCGGATAATCCTGGGTTATGCGAAATGAAGCGTGGGCGCCTGCCGCTGACGGCATTGAGGAGCTTCGAGGCGGCGGGCCGGCATCTGAGCTTCAGCCGGGCCGCCGAGGAGCTTTTCGTCTCACAGGCGGCGATCAGCCGGCAGATCCGGGAACTCGAAATCTTCCTGCGCCAACCCTTGTTCGAACGTCACCATCGCCGTGTCGAACTGACCGACACCGGACGGCGTCTGCTGGATCAGCTTGTCAGAAGTTTCGACGCTATCGACACCTTGCTTGGAGAACTGGTGGCGACACCGGCGCAGTCCGTGGTCCGTGTCAGTGTCGAGCCGTCGCTTGCATCCGTGTGGCTGGTGCCACGGCTCAACCGGTTTCGCCAATTGCGGCCTGACATCGACATCTCGCTCGAGGTCGATCCAAGGCTGATCGAGTTCCGCAGCGATCAGCCGGAGCTTGCCTTGCGCTTCAGCGCACATGCCACCGCGTGGCCGCGCAGCGAAGCCGAGCAACTTGCTTCGACAGTCGACTCACCTGTTCTGTCGCCGGCGCTGCTTGCCTCGGGCCCCGCCCTCGAGAAGCCGATCGATCTTGGTCGCTACACGCTTTTGCACGAGGAGAACCGCCAGGGCTGGGCGCGCTGGTTCGAAGCGGCCGGCGTGCCCGCCGACGCCGTGCCGGCGCGCGGGCCGATGCTGGCGGATGCGTCGCTTTCAAAGCAGGCCGCCTTGCTCGGACATGGCGTTGCACTGGGCGATCTCTTGCAGATCGGCGGAGAAGTCGCGTCCGGCGCGCTGGTCAAACCGTTCGACATCGACGTCGCATCCGGCGCCTATTGGCTGGTGGCCAGAAGCTTGCGCGATCTGTCGGAGCCGGCCGCCGCGTTCGCGGACTGGGTACGCGGCGAATTTGCCGAAAGCAGACGTGCATTGTAAACGGTCGGTTGCCGGCCCTCAGGCTTCGGCGCGCTTCTCGATCTGGCCGATGGCGTCGACCACGGCGTCGAAAGTCAGCATGGTCGAGGCATGACGGGCCTTGTAATCGCGCACCGGCTCCAGATATCTGAGGTCCGCGAAGCGACCGTCCGGCGGGGCGCCATCTTCCTTGAGCATCTTCAGCATGGTGTCGCGCACCGCGCGCAATTCCTCGGCGCTCGCGCCGACGACATGTTGCGCCATGATCGATGACGACGCCTGGCCGAGCGCGCAGGCCTTCACATCATGGGCAAAGTCCGTGACCACGCCGTCCTGCATCTTGAGGTCGACGGTGACCGTGGAACCGCATAGCTTGGAGTGCGCCTTGGCGGTTGCGTCAGGATGATCGAGCCGGCCGATGCGGCCAATGTTCCCGGCAAAACCGAGAATTTTCGCGTTGTAGACCTCGTTTATCATTATTTTCCAATCCGTCGCCGCCAAGCGAACAGCGATTGCCGCTGTCGTGTCTTCCTTTCGCTCGCTATGACCTTATATAATGGTGGCAGTCCGGTATCGACAAGAAGACGAAAGCCAATGTCCTTGCCGGGAAGTTCACGCCGCTTACGGGGCTGGAAACGGGGCGAGTTTCCGACACCGAAAGGTCGTGGTCCGTTCAACTCGTTCCTCCGCCGAGAGGGACTACGGGAGACGCCTTTATGGATGCCGTCATCAAGAAGCTCATGCCACAGTCAGCCTATATGGAAAAGCCGGTCACCGACCGGCCGAGCGAAGCCGAAGTCGAAGCCGCCGTGCGCACGCTTTTGCGCTGGACCGGCGACAATCCGGACCGCGAGGGGCTGGTCGACACGCCGAAGCGGGTGGCAAAGGCCTACCGCGAAATGTTCGGTGGCTACGACATGTGCCCGGCCGACGAGCTCGGCCGCACCTTCGAGGAGGTCGCCGGCTACGATGATCTGGTCATCGTCAAGGACATAACATTCCATTCACATTGCGAGCACCATATGGTGCCGATCATCGGCAAGGCGCATGTCGGCTATCTTCCGGACGGCAAGGTTGTCGGCCTGTCCAAGATCGCCCGCGTCGTCGATATCTTCGCCCACCGCCTGCAGACCCAGGAGGCGCTGACGGCGCAGATCGCCGGCGTCATCCAGGACGTGCTCAATCCGCGCGGCGTCGCCGTCATGATCGAGGCCGAGCACATGTGCATGGCCATGCGCGGCATCCGCAAGCAGGGTTCAACCACGCTGACCTCGACCTTCACCGGCGTTTTCAAGGACACGCCCGAAGAGCAGGTCCGTTTCGTCACCATGGTGCGCGGCGGCGGGGTCTGATCGGCCCTCGCCGGCCATCAAAACAAGGACCGGCGATGTCGGCACTGGAATTTCCAAAAGCTCCGTCAGACAAGAAAGCGCTTGAGGAAGGCGCGGTGTTTTCGCCGCGCTTCGATGCAGCCGGGCTGGTCACGGTCATCGTGACAGACGCCGCGGACGGCATGCTGTTGATGGTTGCGCATATGAATGCGCAAGCACTGGCACTGACACTGGAGACCGGCATAGCCCACTACTGGTCGCGCTCGCGCGACGCACTTTGGAAAAAGGGCGAAACATCAGGCAATTTTCAGCATGTCGTCGAGATGCTCACGGATTGTGACCAGGATGCCATATGGTTGCGCGTCAAAGTGTTGGGCCACGACGCAACCTGTCACACTGGCCGGCGTTCATGCTTTTATCGGACGGTGGGGCTGATCGATGGCAAGGGGACGCTTGCCGACGACGGCAGCAAGCCGCTGTTCGATGCGGAAAAAACGTATCGGAAACCACTAGCTTGAACCTTCTGCCTGACACCGACCACACAGATTCATCATTTCGATACGGCCCGCTCGTATAGTAGCCGTGGGACAAGGGAGATCATGATGCTCGAGTGGGCGTCATTGCGTAACAGACCAGATGTAAGGGAGGCCAACGGCCTGTCCTCGTCAGGCGGCGCGTCCGAAACGAACTCCCAGAAGAAAACAGGCATTTCGCTCGCCTTGGGTGGCGGTTGCGCCCGCGGCTGGGCGCATATAGGCGTGCTGCGCGCGCTCGACGAAGCCGGCATCGAAGTATCGATGATCGCCGGCACCTCGATCGGCGCGCTGGTCGGCGGCTGCTATCTCGCCGGCAAACTGGACGAACTGGAAGAATTCGCCCGCAGCCTGACCAAGCGCCGCATCTTCGGCCTGCTCGATCTCAATTTGCGCGGCAGCGGCCTGTTCGGCGGCATGAAGCTCGATGCAAGGCTGCGCGAGCACATGGCCGGCATTCGTTTCGAGGACCTGACCAAGCCGTTCGTGGCGGTCACCTCCGAAATCCGCACCGGCCACGAAATCTGGCTGTCGAGCGGCTCATTGATCACCGCCATGCGCGCCTCCTATGCGCTTCCCGGCGTGTTCGAGCCGGTGAATTGCAATGGCCGCGTGCTGGTCGACGGCGCGCTGGTCAACCCCGTACCGGTTTCGGTCTGCCGCGCGTACGAGCAGCCGCTCGTCGTGGCGGTCAACCTTCACTATGATCTGTTCGGCCGTGCCGCGGTGATAAAACACAGCGCCGGCGAACTGGTCATCGAAAAGGACGCACCAAGGCCCGGCAAGGTCGACGCCGAGCACCAGTCGCATCAGACGCGGCTCGGCATTACCGGCGTCATGGTCGAGGCCTTCAACATCATCCAGGACCGCATTTCGCGTGCCAGGCTTGCCGGCGACCCGCCCGATATGTCGCTGCAGCCGAAGCTCAGCCATATCGGCCTGACCGAGTTCCACCGCGCCGACGAGGCGATCAACATCGGCTATCAGGCGACGATGGCCCAGATCGGCGAGTTGACCCGGCTGCAGACCGTTCTCGCCTGATCAAAACCTACGCACGCGCCGCATCGGTGATGCGAAACTGCACGGTGCGGTTGCCGTTCCAGTAATTTCCCGACAGCGAACCGGCGACGTGGATCGTCTTGCCCCGGTTCTTGAACAGAAATTCGCCAAGCGCGGTATCGACGGCGCGAAAGGCGATCGCCTGGATGCGGCCGCCGCTTTCCGATTGCAGCTCCACGCGGATGTGGTTGGTGCCGACCGGCCGCGCATCGGCTAGTCGGTGGCGCGGCAGCGCGAAAACGGGGGCAGCGTGCCCGGCACCGAAGGGTCCGGCCTTTTCCAGCGCGTCAAGCAGGCTGAGCGTCGCGCCTTCAGCGGCAAGCGCACCGTCTATGGCCAGGCTTTCCTCGCCCTGCAGGCGGAACACGTCGGCTGCCGCCCGCTCTTCGAAAAACGCCCTGAGCTCACCAAGCTTCGCCCGCTCCACGGTGATGCCCGCCGCCATGCCATGGCCGCCGCCCTTGACGATCAGCCCCGCAACGGCCGCCTCGCGCACCAGCCGGCCGAGGTCGAAACCCGAGACCGAGCGGCCCGAACCGGTGCCGATGCCCACAGTGTTGAAGGCGATGGCGAAGGCCGGCCGGCGGGCGTGGTCCTTCAATCGCGAAGCGAGCAGGCCGACAATACCCGGATGCCAGCTGTTGTTGGCGGTGACGACGATAGCCGGGCCATTGCCGCCGGCAAGCTCTGCATCGGCCTCGGCGCGCGCCGCCGCGAGCATCTCCTGCTCCATCAACTGCCGTTCCTGGTTGAGCCGGTCGAGCGTCTCGGCAATGGTGCGCGCCTCGACCGGGTCGTCGGTCGCAAGCAGCCGGCTGCCAAGTGCGGCATCGCCGATGCGTCCGCCGGCATTGATGCGCGGCCCGATCAGATAGGCCAGATGGAAAGTGCTGATCGGCTCGCCGATGCGCGACACCCGTGCCAGCGCCGCCAGCCCTTCGTTCTTCTGCTGGCGCGCCATCTGCAGCCCTTTGACCACGAAGGCTCGGTTGACGCCGGTCAGCGGCACCACGTCACAGACTGTGGCCAAGGCGACGATATCAAGCAGCGAAAGCAGGTCCGGCGGTGTGGCATCGGCCATGCGGCCGCGCAGGATTCTCGCCGTCTGCACTAGGGCGAGGAAGACCACACCGGCGGCACAGAGATGGCCTTGCCCGGAAAGGTCGTCCTCGCGATTGGGATTGACCACGGCAATTGCCGCCGGCAAGGCACCGCCGACCTGATGGTGGTCGAGCACCACGACATCGGCCCCGGCCTCGTTGGCGGCATCGACTGAAACGGCGCTGTTGGTGCCGCAATCGACGGTGACGATCAGTGTCGCGCCGCGCGAAACCAGTTCGCGCATGGCCTCGGGATTGGGACCATAGCCCTCGAAGATGCGATCCGGGATATAGATTTCCGACGGCACCGAGAAATGCGCGAGGAACCGCTTCAGCAAGGCCGACGAGGCGGCGCCGTCGACATCATAGTCGCCGAAGATCGCCACCTTTTCCCTGGCCATTACTGCGGCGGCGATGCGGGCCGCCGCCCTGTCCATGTCGGTCAGCGATGCCGGATCCGGCAGAAGATCGCGGATCGTCGGGTCGAGAAACCGCTCGGTCTGTTCGGCGGTGACACCACGGCCGGCAAGCACCCGCGCGACGATGTCGGGCACGCCATGGCCTTGCGCGATGGCGAGCGCAATCATGTCCTGGCGTTCTGTCAGCCGATGTTCCCAGGAAACCCCTGATACCGACTGCCTGACATCGAGGAAGAGGCGTTTTTCGCCGGTCATACGCTTTGCCAACTCATCGTTGGCCGCACGACAATGCATGCCGCCCATAAGTGCGCAGCGGTTTTGAGGCCACGACCTGCATTGGCAACAATTTCAAGCGCGTCACGTTCACGCGACGCTCTATAGGCCAAAGGCGGGCAAAGCCATGCGATTCACGGGTGTGCGCCGTCCCGGAATAGGTCAAGAAAACTGCGCTTTCCGCTTTTCAGCCTGTCGCCTAAGCCATTCGTCGGCCGCATCGCCCATCGTCTTTTCCACACCGTCCTTGAGCCAGGCCATGAAAGGCCGGTCGAACATGAATGCGTTGCCGCATTCCCGGATGAGAAAGCGACGCACATTCTGGGTGTTGCGATAGGACTTTGTGATGGCGGTGGCACGCGAAATCGGATCCGCATGCCAGTCGAACGGTTTCATCGTCAAATCCCTGCAGCCATCATCGGATGCGCCCGAATGGCTAACAATTGCAAGGCGGCTTCGCAAGCGAGCGTCAGAACTTATCCAGATCCTGATGGCGGGCCTTGATCTCGCGCACCGTCCGCGACGACGAGCGCAGCACGATCGTGTGGGTGGTGATGTAATTGTGGCCGAACTTGACGCCAGCCAGCATGTTGCCGTCGGTGACACCGGTGGCCGCGAACAACACATCGCCGCGCGCCATGTCCTCCGTCCGATAGACCCGTTTCGGATTGGAAATACCCATCTTTGCCGCGCGAGCAACCTTTTCCGCCGTGTCGAGGATCAGTCTGCCCTGCATCTGGCCGCCGGTGCAGCGCAGCGCGGCAGCGGCCAGCACGCCCTCGGGTGCTCCGCCAGTGCCCAGATAAATATCGATGCCGGTTTCTTCCGGGTCCGTGGTGTGGATGACGCCGGCGACATCGCCATCGCCGATCAGCCGGATCGCGGCCCCCGTGGCGCGCACGGCATCGATCAGCTTGGCATGGCGCGGCCGGTCGAGAATGCAGGTGGTGATTTCCGATACAGCGACGCCCTTGGCCCGAGCGAGGCTGGCGATGTTCTCAGCCGCCGAGGCATCGATGTCGATGACGCCGTCCGCATAGCCCGGACCGATGGCGATCTTGTCCATGTAGACGTCGGGCGCGAACAGCAGGCTGCCCTTTTCGGCGATCGCGATGACCGCGAGTGCATTGGGCAGGTTCTTGGCGCAAATCGTCGTGCCTTCGAGCGGATCGAGCGCGATATCGACGGCCGGACCTTTGCCAGTGCCGACTTCCTCGCCGATGTAGAGCATCGGCGCCTCATCCCGTTCGCCTTCGCCGATCACCACCGTGCCCTTGATGGAAAGCCGGTTGAGCTCCTGGCGCATGGCATCCACGGCTACCTGGTCGGCCGTCTTTTCGTCGCCGCGCCCGCGCAGCCTGGCGGCCGCGACGGCGGCTCGTTCGGTGACGCGCACCAGTTCCATGGTGAGTATCCGGTCAAGGCCGGCGACGATGTTCTGGGCCACATTCATCTGGTGATTTCCTCGTTGCCAATGCGGCCCCCCGCCTGAGGCGGGCCTGTTTTGTCAAACGAGCATGACAACGGCAAGACCTGCGGAAGATTTATCGAATAGTCAGCAATATCAATCGATTAAAACGCATTTTTGAAACAAGGCCAGCCGGCCGCAATGAACCGGGCCGGCCTTGAAAGGCGAAAGTTAGACTCTTCGGCGCTAGAAAACCGCAAGATATTTGAGCAGCGAAATGATGCCGATTATGAGGACGATAACCTGCACGATCTGCCTCATCCGGCCGTCGAGCGGCAGGCGCTGAACAAGATAGAGAACGAGGATGATGACGAGGAATGTGATCAGGATGCTGATCAAGGCGGATGAAGCCACAGTGCCCTCCTTAAAAATGATGTGCTGAAACAAGGAAACGAGCCGGCAAACCCGGCCCTATCGCGCCGTGGTCAATACCAGCGGCGCGACGTATCGTTCGTCGACTGACCTATGGCAAAACCGGCCATAAAGCCGAGCAAACCGATCACGCCGACCAGGGCAGTCGTCGTACCGGGGTTTTCGCGCGCTACTTCCGAGACGGACTGAGCTTGGCTGCGCAACTGCTGTGCGGTTCGCGACGCGCGGTTCGCCGCCGTGTCGTAGAACTCGGACGCCTGTTCGCTGGCGTCATCGAGCATTTCCGCGCCCCGCGCCGAAATGCTCTTGTTGATCTTGGTGATCTCCCGGCGCAAATCGGCGATCTGCTTTTCCAGCGTCTTCTGGATGTCGTCGATATTAGGGGTGTCGGGCTTGTTGGTATCGGCCATGAAGCGGTTCCTCTGGTTGCTGACCAAGAGAACGGCGACGACACCAATTCGTTCCCGTGTGGCGGCTGTCCCCACCAGACCGGACCTCAATGCCTGCGGGATCCCTGTCCCGCAGGGGGCCTATCGGGCAAAAGCTACCCTGCCCGCTCGATGCGGATGACCTGCGGCTTGTCGGTCAGATGGCCATCCTTGGTGATGCCATCGACGGCCTTGCGCACGGCGGCCTCGGTCGTCTCGTGGGTGACGAGGATCACCGTTTTTTGTGCCGCCGCTTCGCCGTTGACCGCGTGCTGGACGATCGATTCCAGCGAAATATCGCTGTCGGCCATGCGCTTGGCTATTGCCGCGAACACACCGATGCGGTCATGCACGGTCAGCCGGATGAAGTAGCCGCCGGCATGGCTGCGCATCTGCGCCTTCTTGTAGGGTTTCAGCTCCTTCGCCGGCCGTCCGAAGACCGGACCATGCTGGAATCCTGGCCGGCTCTTGGCGATGTCGGCGATGTCGCCGATGACGGCCGAGGCGGTGGCGTTGCCGCCGGCACCGGGGCCTGATAGCAGCAGTTCGCCCAGAATGTCGGTCTCGATCGCCACCGCATTGGTGACGCCATGCACCTGCGCGATGACCGATGCGGTCGGCACCATCGTCGGATGCACGCGCTGCTCGATGCCGCTCTCGGTGCGCTGGGCGACACCCAGCAACTTGATCCGGTAGCCAAGATCGGCGGCCGCGCGGATGTCGGCCTGGGTGATGTTGGAGATGCCCTCCATGTAGATGTCATTGGCGGCGATCCTGGTGCCAAAGGCAAGGCTGGTCAGGATCGACAGCTTGTGCGCGGTGTCGTGGCCCTCGATGTCGAAGGTCGGATCGGCTTCGGCATAGCCCAGCCGCTGCGCGTCCTTCAGGCAAGCATCAAACGAGATGCCCTCGGCCTCCATGCGCGTCAGGATGTAGTTGCAGGTGCCGTTGAGGATGCCGAACACGCGGGTGACCGAATTGCCGGCCATCGCCTCGCGCATGGTCTTGATGACGGGAATGCCGCCCGCCACTGCCGCCTCGTAGTTGAGCAGCACGCCCTTCTTCTCGGCGATTTCGGCCAGCGCAACGCCATGCTTGGCCAGCAGCGCCTTGTTGGCAGTGACGACATGACGGCCGGCTTCGAGTGCCGCTTTCACCGATGAGCGCGACGGACCCTCGTCGCCGCCGATCAGTTCGACGAACACGTCGATTTCGGCGGTCTGCGCCATCTTGACCGGATCGTCGAACCACTCTGCCGAGCTGAGATCGACGCCGCGATCGCGCTTCGGGTCACGCGCCGAGATGGCGGTGACGATGACGTCGCGGCCGCACTGGCGGGTCAGTTCCACCGCCTTGTCGCGCAGCACGCGCGCCACCGACGCGCCAACGGTGCCGAGGCCGGCAATTCCAACACGCAATGCTTCAGCCATATCCGGCGACGTCCCTCAAAATTCGATCGAAATCGTCTGCGGCAAGCTTACCGATGAGCGGAGAGCGGCACGACATTGTTGGGCTGCTTGGCGCTGGTCGACAAGAAGCGCTTGATGTTGCGCGCCGCCTGCCGGATCCTGTGCTCGTTCTCGACCAGAGCGACGCGCACGAATTCGTCGCCATGCTCGCCGAAGCCAACACCCGGCGCCACGGCCACGTCGGCATGTTCGATGAGCAGCTTGGAGAATTCGAGCGAGCCGAGATGTCGGAACGGCTCCGGGATTGGCGCCCAGGCGAACATCGATGCCGCCGGTGCCGGAATGGTCCAGCCAGCGCGGCCGAAGGCATCGACCATCACGTCGCGGCGCTTGTGATAGATATCGCGCACCTCGGCGATGTCGGCGCCGTCGCCGTTGAGCGCGTGTGCCGCCGCCACCTGGATCGGCGTGAAGGCGCCGTAATCGAGGTAGGATTTCACCCGCGTCAGCGCCGAGATCAGCCGCTCGTTGCCGACGGCAAAGCCCATCCGCCAACCGGGCATGGAGAAGGTCTTCGACATGGAGGTGAATTCGACGCAAACGTCGATCGCGCCAGGCACCTGCAGCACCGAAGGCGGCGGATTGCCGTCGAAATAGATCTCCGAATAGGCAAGGTCGGACAGGATGATGATGTCGTTCTTCTTGGCGAAGGCGACCACATCCTTGTAGAAATCGAGCGAGGCGACCAGCGCCGTCGGGTTCGACGGATAGTTGAGGATCAGCGCCAGCGGCTTCGGGATCGAATGTTTGACCCCGCGCTCGAGCGCCGGGATGAAGCCGTCGTCCGGCTCCACCTGCAGCGAGCGGATGACGCCACCCGACATGATGAAGCCGAAGGCATGGATCGGATAGGTCGGGTTCGGGCACAGGATCACGTCGCCGGGCGCCGTGATCGCCTGCGCCATGTTGGCGAAGCCTTCCTTGGAGCCAAGCGTGGCCACCACTTGCGTGTCGGGGTTGAGCTTCACGCCGAAGCGCCTGCCATAGTAGGCGGCCTGGGCGCGACGCAGGCCCGGAATGCCACGCGACGAGGAATAGCGATGCGTGCGCGGGTCGCGCACGACCTCGCACAATTTGTCGACGATAGCCTTGGGCGTCGGCAGGTCCGGATTGCCCATGCCGAGGTCGATGATGTCGGCGCCACGCGATCGGGCGCTGGCCTTCAGCCGGTTGACCTGCTCGAACACGTAAGGCGGAAGCCGGCGAACCTTGTGAAATTCTTCCATGGCAGTTCCAGACAGCGAAGGGGTGTTGGGCGCGCGCTATATACTTATTTGCAGGTAGGGTCGAGGGTGGGGTCGCATTTGGCTTCGATCTGCCTCAGCGTTTCGTCGCCATGCTTCTTGGCCAGATCCGTCAGCGCCGCCTGGTTGGCGACCTTCGGGCCGCCGCCCTTTGCCGCCTGCGCATTCTCATCCGCCTTCAATTGCGCGAGCTTGGCGTTCTTCTCGGCTTCGGTGAACTGCGACGCCGCCACTTGCGGCTTGATGTTCAGGTTCGGAAAGGTGCCGGTATCCTTCGGCCCCGCACCCGCAGCGACAGGCGTCGGGCCATTCGTGTTGGTGCTCGAGCACCCGGCAATCCCGATGAGGACGATCGCCACGCCGATGCGGCAAAAACGTCCGGCACCGAAAAAAACAGTCTCGCCAATATTAATCGTCATATTGTTTCCCTGGCAGCCGAGGTAGAGCGAGATTGGCCCGGTCGGATGTCCCATGTTAATATGTCAAGAAAAGGCCTCGGGAGGAACCCCGCCAACCATGTCCAAAACACCCGATTCGGGCAAAGCGGAAGATGACGAGCCTTCGACCGTCGAGCAATATCTGGTGAAGGACCCGGAACGCTTCGCCCTGAACATGGCGCGCATGATCGAGCAGGCCGGCAAGGCAGCTTCCGCCTGGGCTGAGCCGCGCGAAAAAGGCGACGTGCGCGACCATGTCGCCGAGCCCGTTGTCGATATGGTGAAGACCTTTTCCAAGCTCAGCGAATACTGGCTTGCCGATCCGCAGCGCGCGCTGGAAGCGCAGACGCGGTTGTTCTCCGGCTATATGACGGTCTGGGCCAACGCCATTCAGCGCACCAGCAACGCCGCGCAAGACACCGAGGACGCGGTCAAGCCGGAGCGCGGGGACAAGCGCTTCCTCGACCCGGAATGGGGCCGCAATGCCTTCTTCGATTTCCTCAAGCAGGCCTATCTCGTCACCTCGCGCTGGGCGGCCGATCTGGTCGAGCACGCCGAAGGTCTGGACGAGCACACCCGCCACAAGGCCGGCTTTTACGTCAAGCAGGTGTCCAACGCCATCTCGCCGTCGAATTTCATCCTGACCAATCCGGAACTGTTCCGTGAAACCGTCGCCTCGAACGGCGAAAACCTGGTGCGCGGCATGAAGATGCTGGCCGAGGACATCGCCGCCGGCAAGGGCGACCTGAAGCTGCGGCAGGCCGACTACTCCCCCTTCGAGATCGGCAGGAACATCGCCACCACTCCCGGCAAGGTGGTCGGCCGCAGCGACGTCGCCGAAATCATCCAGTACGACCCGGCCACCGAGACGGTGCTCAAGCGGCCCCTGCTGATCTGCCCGCCATGGATCAACAAATTCTACATCCTCGATCTGAACCCGCAGAAATCCTTCATTCGCTGGGCGGTTGAACAGGGCCACACCGTGTTCGTCATCTCCTGGATCAATCCGGACGAGCGCCACGGCACCAAGAGCTGGGAAGCCTATATCCGCGAGGGTCTGCAATATGGCCTCGACACGGTCGAGAAGGCCACCGGCGAACGCGACGTCAACGCGATCGGCTATTGCGTCGGCGGCACGCTTTTGGCGGCGGCACTGGCGCTGATGGCGCAAGAGGGCGACGACCGCATAAAATCGGCTACGTTCTTCACCACGCAGGTCGACTTCACCCATGCCGGCGACCTGAAAGTGTTCGTCGACGAAGAACAGGTCGCCGCTGTGGAAAAGTCGATGAGCGAAAAAGGCTATCTCGACGGCACCAAGATGGCGACCGCCTTCAACATGCTGCGCTCAGGCGACCTGATCTGGCCCTATGTCGTCAACAACTACATGCGCGGCAAGGATCCCCTGCCCTTCGACCTGCTCTACTGGAATGCAGATTCCACCCGCATGGCGGCGGCCAATCACTCTTTCTACCTGCGCAACTGCTATCTCGAGAACAACCTTTCGCAAGGCACGATGGAACTGGCGGGCCATACGGTCTCGCTCGGCGACATCACCATCCCGGTCTACAACCTCGCCTCCAAGGAAGATCACATCGCGCCGGCGCTTTCGGTGTTCCTCGGCTCGAAATATTTCGGCGGCACAGTCGAGTATGTGATGGCCGGATCGGGCCATATCGCCGGTGTCGTCAATCCGCCGGCATCCAACAAATACCAGTATTGGACCGGGGGTATGCCGACGGGCGACTTCAGCCAGTGGATAGCCAATGCCACCGACCATCCAGGATCCTGGTGGCCGCACTGGCAAGACTGGATAGAGGCCAAGGACAACACGCGCGTGCCTGCCCGCAAACCGGGCAAGCATATGAAAACCTTGGGTGATGCTCCCGGCACCTATGTGAAAGTACGTGTGTAACGGACTGTAATGTGTGGTGAGTTGACGGACCGCCAAAAGCGGGCGAAATGGTGTCGTCAACCATCAAGCGGCCGTAATTCGGCAATCACCGCAAAAATACTTTCAGGCTTGCGGATTTGACACAGGTCTCGTTTCCGGATCGGAGACAAAGGTCACCCTGGCATCGACGCATGCGTGTGGCGCCAAGGATATACCGACCGGACATCGAGGGGGAATTTGACTTTGAAATCAGCAGGATGGAGCCTCGCAAAGGGAGAACGCCGCGCCATTGTGGCAGCGCTCTGCTCCTTGCTTCTGGCCTCCTGCACTTCGGCTGGCGACCCGACAATGTCGGTCGGAATGCCCGGTTACAATGCCACCGCATCGGACATAAACGCGGCCTCCAGCGGCAAGGCGATCGCCTCCGATTCGTCTGATATCACGACCGAGCAGACGACGGTGATGACGGCAAGCGATACGGCGCTGCCTGAAAAAGTCGCCTACGTGCCTATGTCCAAACCGGGAGCTGCCTTTCCGCTGACCACGCCGGCGGGCGCCGAAACCATCGTTGGAAACACGCCGCAATCGCTGACGCAGCAGGCACAGACCGCGCGCCAAACCGACGCGGTCGCCCAGCAGATTGCCGCGGTCGACGGCGACGTGGCGGCGCCGAAGCCCGCTGCCGTTCCGGCCATGAACAACCCGGTCTATGTGACAGCTGGCGAGATGCCGCAGGCCGAAGCACCAAAGAAGAAAGGCTTCCTCGCCTCGATGTTTGGCGCAACGCCAGCCTCGGCGACACCAGCCCCCATCATCAGCAACGCCCGGACGGGCGAGCAGCCCCCGGCGCAGGCAAAAGCGGCGCCAGCAGCGGCAAAGCCGATCATCACGCTTGCCTCGGCCAGTTCCACGGCCAAGCCGGTGCAGCTGGCTTCGCTCGGCGGCGATACCGGCCACGTCACTGGCAGCGATGCCCTGCCCGGCGTGCGCCAAACGGCCCTGTTCGAGATCAAGCGCAAGTCCGGCCTCGATGACGAAAGCGACGTCGACCTCAACGAGGATGAGGGGCCAATCGGCGGCTCCTATCAGGTTGCGTCAGCCGCCGGCATGGCCCGGTTGGCGCCCAACGGGCTGCTCAAGCAGAACGAGAGCGTCGACGTGGCCTGCCTGAAGCCGTCGCTGGTGCGTGTGCTGAAGACGATCGAAGGCCACTACGGCCGCAAGATGACGGTGACGTCAGGCTATCGCGACCCGGCCCGCAACCGGCGCGCCAACGGCGCCAAAAATTCGCTGCACATGTATTGCGCCGCCGCCGACATCCAGGTGCCCGGCGTTTCGAAATGGGAACTGGCGAGCTACATCAGAAGCATGCCCGGCCGCGGCGGCGTCGGCACCTACTGCCACACAGAATCGGTTCACGTCGACGTCGGCCCCGAGCGCGACTGGAACTGGCGCTGCCGCCGGCGCAGCGGCGGTGACGGCTAGCGCGGATCTGAGATCGGCTGGCGGCCAAGATCGTTCCGTTGGGCATCCCGAATATCGGATTGGCCGAAGCCTTCCCAACTTCATCATTCCGGAGCAGAGCGATGCGGCGTCCCCGCTAATCGTCAAGCTCGCCAACTTCGGGAAATCGTTGATTTGGCAGGCCCGGAAAAAAGTTGTCCAAGGTGGCACCTGACGGGTTGCCGGTTGCGCACAACGCCAGTATAAGCCGCTTCGTCTGAGCGCGCCCATCGTCTAGCGGTTAGGACACCGCCCTTTCACGGCGGTAACAGGGGTTCGATTCCCCTTGGGCGTACCAGATCTTTCAACGACTTAGCCGAATCTGTACCCCATTCGTCACATAAGCGTCGAATAAGCGCAGCGAATTTCAGCGGACGTTCGCGCACAAACCGAATCAACGTGACTGAGAAAAGCCCGCCACCGTGAGGTAGCGGGCCAAACGCGACAGTTCAGGCTGCGCCGCCTTCCGAAGCGTTGACCGCCTCTTCCAATACTTCTTCCGGTAGGAACGACCAGAGCAGCGCGTCAATGTCCTCATGCTTGGTCCGCGAATATGTCGGGTGCGAGCAGATCGAAGTTGGCTTGGTGGACTGGATAACCAGCAAGTAGCAACAAGGAAACCTTTTTCGGGGTTAGGAATTAAGGCCATATGGCCCGCTTCTTCTTTGATCTAACGGACGATGGCGAAGTGTTTCCCGACCCTGAAGGCACCGAGCTTAAAAGCCGGAAAGCCGCTGAAGATGAGGCAGCAACAGCGTTACTCGAAATAGCCAAAGACCAGATGCCGGAAACTTTCAGGAAAGTTGCCATCCGTGTCCGCGACCACACCAGCAAGCCGCTATTCACCGTGAAGGTCACGTTCGAGTGGGTGCGTGAGCTGCCCGATGGATGAGGACATCGCCTTAGAGCTATTCATTATGGCGGCGCACCGACGCCAGCGACATGCGGTCGCTGAGGCAGACAACATGCTTTCGGCCATCGCGGAGACGCGCCGCACAATCGCAGAGTCGCGCAAGCTGCTAGAAGGACTAACCGACACGTCAGGCCTTAAGTGGGTAGCACCGGCCCAGTAGTGTTCCACCGGATGAACTCGACTTCCCTTCCGGTCACATCCCGCACGGCTTTCAAAAGCACCTCATGTAAGACGCGTGTCTGTCTGTAGTGGTCGCAGAGCGGCGATATGAACGGCTTGACGATGCTCAGGTGCAGCGCTTCCGCTGCCACCAGAAAGCGCTCGATTCAACCTGTGATAACTGCTTGGAAGGTTTCGATCGGGCCATTTGTGCGAACTCCGTTTGAGGGGATCGCCGCAACGGAAGGATTATATTCCTCATCGCCATCGGGCTGGCAAGCGACCGTAGTCGGCCCGATCAAGCAGCCGAGCATCGAGCGCGAGCATCAGCGGCTAAAGCGACCTAGCACCCGGATCGACCTTTCTTGATTTGTGAAGCCTTGGCTTCGGCAGCAAGGCGTTGTTCTCGAAGTCGGGCAGTTTTTGTATCTCGCGCCTCTCTCTCGGCCGCGTTAGCAATCTTTGCCTCACGGTCTGCGCGCTCCAACCGGTCTTTGTCGACGCTCCGCTGGGACAGTTTGGCCTCCTGCAGAAGAACCTTCAATTTACAGTTTGCTAAAATGTTCCCATCAATTTTGTCGCCCTGAGGGAGCAGTGACGGCCTTCCGATGTTCTGCTCCGCCAGGGGAACCGAGCGCGATCCAAACCTCCTTTTCGGAGCGTGTTCCAGTGGGTCCGCCCCCACTGGCGGGCAGAGGCGGACCCGGCCGGGGCTTGGAGCCTCGGCCCGGCAGCGGGGGACGCTGCCGCCATTTCCAACCCGCCTCGACATATCAGGTTCCGCTAATACATAAAAAAGCCCCCACCGTTCGGCAGCGGGCCAAACCTTGGATGGAAATCAGATCACCAGCAGGGTTCGAACATTGGCCAATTCACCGGTCCTGTCCCGTGCCACTGAATGACGAAGCATCCTTATGGGCCGGAACTTTGATGCAATAGCGAAGTTCGAGAGGAGATATTTTCGCAGCAGGCACGCAATGAACGGGATCGTAAACGACATCCTGGCCGAGGTGGCAGAGATACTTCCGTCGCTATCACCGGACGAAAAAGATTTGCTGCCGAAACTGCCAGTCGACGCGCCCAATTTTCCCAACGACCTGGAACCGGTGATTCGAGCGGAGAGGCCACCCCCGGAGCAGAAAGCAGAAACCGCAGACCGTCACTGCGACGGGAAGCCGCCTCAAGGCGAAGCCTGATGTCGGACGACGGGCGGAACCGAGTTCGGGAAGGCGCGTTGCTCACCAGCGCCACGTCACGAAAGGCCGGAGCAATGGCGGACAATCTATCTCGCAGGCAAGAACAGCGTGGCACGCGAAGACTCATGGCGTGGGGCGTGGCGGTTATCGCCGTCCTTTTTCTAGGCCTGATAGCATTCTTTGTACTCACGCCTTTATCGAACGGCTCTTGGCAGACGGCACCGTTCAAGCGTGCTCCTGAGCAAAACCAGGGCGGTAATGCGCCAGCGGACACGTCACCCAGCCCAGGCGTGAAAAAAGACCCTCAGGAAAATACTGAAATGCCCGAGCAGCAGTAGTGGGGTTGGGAACAAATCCGCACCGGTCTGGAAAACTTTTTTCGGGCTGCCGGGCGATTTTAACAAAGAACCCGCCCGCCGACCTTTCCCGCGCGGACCTTCTGGTAATGCTCCTACGAGCGGCCCTGATGCTCCGAAACGTAACCCAGCGCTTGACCCGAGGGTCCAAGAGCCCCTGTCGGGCGTGGCGGAAGAAATGGGGCTCAGGAGGGCGGACCATCCGAACGATAGTGGGCGATTGGCTGTCGCTAATGCGTATCTGCCGGTTCCGCATGCATTGGACGAGGACAGCACTGTGGAAGGAAACGCATGATCAACGCACCATGAGCGCGAGTGACCCTGAGATTGACTGTCAGGAGGCGATGGGCCGGCTTTCAGGTCATCGTGGGCTGAATGCTGGAGGGCCGATATCCCGCACGAGCGCCGCCCGTGACATCAAGCGGCGGCTCGGCGAGGAAAGCGACGTAGAAGGCATAGGCATGATCATGGTGCTTACATTCGTCGCGACCAGGCACCCACCTCATATCGGCCGACCACCACGCTTGCGCTTGCATAAACCTCTGCGCGAATTCGATCTTGAAGCGTCTCGGGACCGAGTTCTGAAGCTGTGATAACGCCCATCTGCTCCATGACCGGAGCCATGATCGCTGCGAGATCGGAGATCAGATCAATGCCGCTCAGACTGTCTGATCCACCTCCGGCTAGAGCACTTACCGCCATGCTAGGGGCCGGCAGCCCGGCTTTGAGGAAGGTCGAATGGAGTTGCAGGCCCATGTTTGGGTTGGTCCCTACCCGACGAAATGTCTCAACGATACATCGAAAGCAGTTGTCGTAGGTCGGGACGGAGGGAAATGAGGCAGCGCCGGTCCAATCGACTTCGTGGAATACTATCACGCCGCCGGGAGCAAGATGCCGCGCAACGCCCCTCAACATTTCGACGGGATCGGGCGAGAACATTAATACGTATCGGCCCACGATAGCGTCGAACGATACATCGAAAGTGAAGGTGGCAGGATCACATTGGTGGAAGATTACATTCTCCAAACCACGTTGCGCGGCTCTCGCCCGAGCAGCGTCAAGAGCCTCCGCCGACCTGTCAGAGCCGATGACAAGACCTGTGGGTCCGACAACATCAGCCGCGAGAAAGGCGACATCCCCGGCGCCGCTCCCCACGTCAAGGACATGCATTCCCGCTCGGAGACCAGCTCGCCGCAGGTAATTCCGTGTCATCGGGTCAACCAATGTCGCCTGCGTCGCAAGCCTTTTCAGTTCTCTTTCCGAATGCCCCAGTTCGTATTCGTGCTGACGTTCGCTTGTCATACTGGTGTCCCCCCGGATGAAAAAGCACAACAAGTTAGAGCTCGAATGCAGGCCCTTGGCGCACTCTAAAGCCGAGCGGCTCATCTGCACTTTAGAGATGTCTAACATAAATGGCGGCTGAAAGGGTGTCTAGGCGCATCCTCATTGGACCTCCCAGAAGTCCTTCAGCGAGGCGAACCCGCCTTGGCGGCCTAGCACGACAGGCTTTTCGAAAGCGGCTACATCCTGAGAATCGACCGCTATGCATCAACCTGGGACAGTCCAAAGGCAGGTCAGCAGCCTTCCGTGGTCTTTTTCATCTGACCAGGAGCAGCCGAGTTAGCATCGGTGTCCTGTTGACCTGGGGCGGCCTGCTTGGCGCTGCCAGTTTGTTGACCCGGAGCGCAGTCCTTGGCGGAGTTCGAGTTCGTTCCACTCGTGGTGGTCGAATCCGTGCCCTGATCGGTCGTAGTGCTCGGCATGGTCTTGGTTGTCGAGGTCGACGATCCGCCTGTGGTCGTGTCGGTCGATTGCGCAAATGCGAGGCCAGTTGACAGTGCCATAATGGCTGAAGCGAAAAGAACCTGTTTCATGATCAACTCCATTTCGGAATGTCCCTTTGGTACCGAACTTCGCTGCGGCACGACGGTTCCAAGAAAAATGGGCAATCCAGAGGTCCGCACCTGGGATTGCCCTATGGCCCGCCACTGGGAAGCTCTCTGCCGTTATCTTCAACGAAGACCTGTCTTCCGCGATCACACCATAGGCTAACGCGGTCACACGGGTCATAATCCTGCTACAAAGTGGTCGATTCCTCAGGGATGTAGCCGCTCCAAGAGCCCGCCGCAGGTCGCCCCCGTGGCGGGCTTTTCAATTGCACGGTCGAGTTGGGTTCTCGGCACTGCGATGATGAGAAAGCCCCGCAGTGGTGGTAAGCCCGTATTTATTGCCTGGTTTCCCGGCTTTAAACAGCTGACTTCGCGGTGTGCGGATTCGGGCAAAAGCCGGATTCTGCCTGATGAAGGCGGAGCCGAGTCACCACTGTCAAACAGTGGGTGTTGCGATCCCCTCAAGCGCAATTATCCTGGTGTTGGCGCAACGCTTACGGATTTCGATAAGGCGCGCGTATTCCGGCGAATTGTACCAGCCCATCAATGACGTCATGTCGGGAAATTCGATAATAACCAAACGGTGTGGCTCCCAATCACCTTCCAAAACCTTGGTCGCACCGCCACGACCTAGATATTTCCCACCATAACGCTCCTCGGTGGCCGGCACATCCCGCCGGTATTCCTCGAACACGGCAGCGTCCTTTATGTCTACATCCGCGATCAGATAGGCGGCCATTTGCGCATCCTTCTTCTCAACGGCGCCCGACCCTTGCGTTCCACTCCCAGGGGGCGGCGCCCGTCGGTCAAGACGACTCTCTTCAGCGCTTCAACCGGCATTCGCCATGCGAAGTCAAAAGCCTGTTACAATCCACGGGTTGGAGTCGTATCCGAGGCGCGGCTCTGCCTTTGCGCCGCTATCTTGCGATTTGGCGGTTCCGGTGACACCGCAGTCCAGATTTGGAACGGGCTTCTTGGCTGACGGGTTGGTGGAACACAAGGCGGCGGCATCACTGACCGCCACCTTCTTTTCCTTGGCATCAGCGACACCAGTCGCAGCGAAAACCACAGCCGCGCAAAATACAGCCACTCTCATTGGAACCCCCTTTATTGCACCCGATAGATGGTCCGACATGACGTAACGTCATCTCAATATTAGCACTAATGAATATATTATCTAGCCCCTTGCCATCAAAAGCAGGCTGAGAGCCAGGCTTGCAGCGCGACCGCCAAAACCGGTGCCGATCTGGACACCAGCCGGCATGAGTCGCATTCTGCTCGTGGGGAAGGATGTGGATCGACAAAACACAGGGGCTGATCAGGCCAAACGCTAGCGGGACCGGACCCTGCGCGGCCGCCGGAGGCGTCTGTCGCATAACGTCGTGTCGTGGGCGCTGATCCTGATGGCGATAACCATTCTCGGTGGTCTAATCGCGCTCAAGGCGTACAAGTAAGCAGAGCCCCAGCACGCGAAGCTATCAGGCCACAGCCTAGCCGCTGCCAAGCAGCGGCACGGTAACGGTTGTCGCGTAGTTGATGGGGAAGGAACTGAAGTAGGGAAAGTCGATGACGAAGGCATAGGCCGCGGTCAGATGCGCCATGCGGAAGCCGCCGCTCACCGGGTCGATGGCGATGGTGACGTTCACGTCCTTAAACCCCAAGGCCTGCAATTTCTGCGTGGCGATCGATTGAATGTCGGCCTGGGTCAGCGTGTTCTTAAGCTGCAGCGAGCGCGCTGACGTCTCCAGCGTATAGCGAACACTGGAGACCGAGTGCATCGACCAGCCAAAAGCGAAGATCCCGAACAGCAGCATGACGAGGAAGGGGGCGATTAGCGCGAACTCCAGCCCGGCCCCGCCCGATCGATCCTGCCGGAACGCGCTTACCCTAGCGGACACGGATCATCTCCTGGTGACCGATTACAGTGGAAGTGGCAAATGGGCCGAAGGCAATTGGCGGCACCCAGGTGCCCGATGCCTGTATCTGGACATAGACCGCCGGCACCTTCGGCCCACTGCACATGGTGGACACGTCGACCACCGTCGCCCCGCACATACGGATGCGGCTTAGCGTGACCTGACCGTCCTCCGGCCGATTTTCCCAGCTCGCAATGGCAAGAGCTTGGGTCGCCGCATCATCGGTCGATCCGCTCATGACCAGGTTCGCGGCGGTCTTCACACCGGCGCGCATCGACAGTGAACTCGTTACGTAGGACCAGCCGTCCAGAATACCAAGCAGCACCAGGCACAGAATGGGCAGCACCATCGCGAACTCGACCGCCGCAACGCCCGAATCATCGCCAAGGTTCGGCATCGATCGGCGCCCCACGGGGCTACTCGGAAAGTGCCACGGACCGCGCGGCTGGAATGTTGGGCACTCCGAGGCTTGAGCAATCCTGATTGATGGTTGAATTACCGGACCATTGAATCGTATTGGCGACGACCCTGGTGCAGCCGCCCTTGCCCGAGAAGTTGCCAAGATAGTTCACTTGCTGCTTGGGGAAATAGATCGCCCCGGTCAAAAGCGAGTCCGCCGTGCCGTTGAATGTGCTGGATGCACTCATGCCGGTCCTGTCGCCGTAGAACAGAACGCCTGAGTAGGTGCCCGAAGTCGCCGCGCTGAGGTTCACGGACGCATTGCCATTCATGCTGACAGTCGAGCTGCCCGACATGAAGATGGTCACCCCGCTGCCAGTGATGGCCGCATTGGCGTTTATCTTGAAACTGCCCTGGACGACATAGACGCCGGGCGAAAGCGTGACATTGCCCTTTAGGTTCATGCCGCTGCAATAGGTGCCTGGACCGAGCGTCGCCTTGTTGTCGTTCTGGCAGGTGGTCCCGGCCACCGGGGCCGGCAGGTCGACAAAGGGATCGCCGGCAGGCAGTGCCTGGGTGATCGGGGCCGCGCAGACGGTCCTGACGGGATTGCTGAGAGAGACACCGCCCGCCGATATCAGGCAATCGGCCTGCAGACCGGCCGAGCCCTGAAGCTTGATGGCGTCCGAGGCGATCGAATTGGACATGACCGAGCAGCCGCTGAGCTTAACGCTGGTACTGCCGGAAAACAGCACTGCCTGCGAAGCGGATGGATCGAGCGCGAGCATGCAGGCACTCGAGGCATCGGTAATGACGGCCACCGCCCTCGCCTGTTCGGGAACCTTTTCCTGTGTAAAGATCAGGGTGAACATCCGGTCGAGCTTCTGGCCTACGATCACCTCGACCGCTTTTTTTGCCGTATTCGGTCCGGACGCTGGGGGCGTATTGACGACGATCGTGCCCGAGCCCAGTCCGTTCGACGCCGCGGACTGGGTCGCGGCCGCGACGATCGTCGGCTTGTCGGAACCCGAGATCTGTTCGAGCGCACCGGCATAAGCGGCTGCATCGGCCGTCGCCTGCAATCTCAGGCTGTTGTAGTACCAATAGGAGGTCTCGACGCCGAAGCCCGCAGCGCCGACAACGACCGGCAAGGTCAAGGCAAAAATCGTAGCGACATTCGCGCCCGTGCTGCGGCGCATGGCGTCCATTACAAGCCGAACACGGGTGAAGCTACTCAAGGCCATGGTTTAAATTAGAAAGCACGCATAGATGAACGAATGGCTAAAAAGTTCGTTGCATTTTTGAGCAGTGGTCCATTGGCTTCAAAAAAGAAGTGTTTCGCTGGCTGACCAACGCGCAAGCGCATCGATGTCTCAGAGTGGGCCGCCCCTCAAGGCCGGCGGGAAATTGCCGGATTCGCAGCCGAGACCGCGCGAACAACGACCGGGTCTCCGAAAAACACACCGGAGTAAGCGTATTTACAAATTACTGATGCATGTGTGGAGGATGGAGGTTCAGGATTTGCTTCAAGCGGAAAGAATTGGCATCGACTCCGCGACCGTATCAGCCAACATCTCTCGCTGCACGGCCAGGAAAAACCTGCGCACTTCATCGCTGGCTGCCGTTCTGTCCCTGCCGGATCCGACCACAAGATCGAGCAACTCCGACGCTTTGGCCCTCCAGAAGGAGGTGGCGGTCTCGCCATGCAGATTGCCGAGCTTGGCAGCAACCTCTCGAACCAAGAATACCTGACGGTCGATCGGGAATGCACGAACTTTTTCTGGAGACATCTTCCGAACCATGAGACTGATGCAACGAATCAACCACTGCCAACAAGCAATGGCATAGCCGGGAAGATGGAAACGGAAGCTTAACGGCGCCGACGATGGTGCATCCTGGTGCAGTCATCGCGGACGAGACCCGCGCAGGCGCGTGCGAGATCCTCATGGGCGTTCAACCGCGTTCGTTGGCGTGCCAATCGAGCCAGGCGAAACGGGCGACGGCCTTACGCCTGGAACGCCCTCGCCTCACCGCCGCGCTTGCGCGGCGTCATCATATCCCTGGCCATCAGTCCGCTCGCCCGGCAAAACGCCATGAAGGCCCGGCACGCATCCTCGGTCTTGACCACGTCCACCGTAGCGCCAAAGCAGGCGTTGAACGCCTTCTGATAGATCGGGCCCTGACGGCGCACAGGCCAGTCCTGGAGAAAGTCGAGCGCCTGTTCGACGCCGTAAATCTCCTCGACTGGCAGGCCGGGCGCGGGTGCGATGCGCACCGGCACCTCGAATTGCAGTCTGTCCATTTCCTATCTCCCGAACTGGCGTCACCGAGGCAACGCCATTCGTCGTCAAAAGTTGCTTTGCCGGGCTTTTGGTCCAGAAATGTGTCGTCACTTGGGTCGCTGGACCGCCACGTCGCCCAAAACAATCACGCACCGATGATATGCCTTGGGCGACACGTGCTCACTGGTTCGCCAGATCTGTCTCCGCGCCGAAGGCCATGCGAATGGCGGCAATCTGGACGGAGAGGAACGTGGCAGCCGAGGCCGCGCGCGACAGGGTTTTGAATGTCTTGATGCGTTGTTGCATTGAAATGATCCGGAAAAAGACGCGCCGCGCGACCGCTGCGCGGCCGACAGCCGCCGCACGATCACGACGCAAACAGGAATAACGATGAGGTGAAGGGTACGGTTCTGGACCGCTCAGGCCGTGATGGTCGGCGGTGCGCGCGGCTGGTTGGTGCGCGCCCCGGGAACCGAGGCGGCCCCATATCCCGAAACCATCGCTCTTTGCGATGTTCCTTCGGCCCAAAGAAAAACAGCGTCAGGGACCGGAAGCGCGGGATGGCCGCCGGCGAACTTGACCAGGAGCGGACGGCCGGCACGAACTTCCAGCGCTTGCGCCTTGCCGGTGACACGCAGCAGCGCCGCCACCTCGCCCGACCGCTCGACACCGACACTGGCACCGCTTGGCGCAGACCCCGCAAAGGCTGACGCCGCCGGCAGGCCGAAGCACAGCATCGCCAGCAGCACCATGCGCATCAGGCATGAGCACGCTGCCGTCAGCGGCGCTTCAGGCCATCCGGTTTGCCTGGCCGCCCCGAAGGGACGCGATCTCGAAAACATCACCCGCCCTAACGCACCACGGCCGGAAAGGGAAGCAAACCGGGCAAAAACCGGTAAGACATCGCCGATGCGAGGCAAATATCCGGAAGCGCGCGGCTGCATCAAACAGTTCTTCCTTGAACCTTTTGCCCTCAAGTGCCAAATCTGGGGAAATTTTCACGCTGGCTCTCCTGCAGAGCCCTACCCGCTACACGGACAGAATGGTCACCTATCTCGACGCCGCCACGGCCCCGCTCAGAAATACCGGCCAGATCCGCCTCTATGGCGAGGACGGCTTTGCCGGCATGCGCAAGGCATGCGATCTCACCGCACGCTGCCTCGACGAGTTGGTGCCGATGGTCCAGCCCGGCGTCACCACCGAAGCAATAGACCGCTTCGTCTTCGAATTCGGCATGGACCACGGCGCGCTGCCGGCGACGCTCAACTATCGCGGCTACACGAAATCGTCCTGCACCTCGATCAACCATGTCGTCTGCCATGGCATTCCCGACAACAAGCCGCTCAAGGATGGCGACATCGTCAACATCGACGTCACCTACATCCTCGACGGCTGGCACGGCGATTCTTCGCGCATGTATCCGGTCGGCACGATCAAGCGCGCCGCCGAGCGCCTGCTCGAAGTCACTCATGAATGCCTGATGCGCGGCATTGCGGCGGTCAGGCCGGGAGCCCGCACCGGCGCCATCGGCGCCGCCATCCAGACCTTTGCCGAAGGCGAGCGCTGCTCGGTGGTGCGCGACTTCTGCGGCCACGGCGTCGGCCAGCTGTTCCATGACGCGCCGAACATCCTGCATTACGGCAGCGCCAATGAGGGCGTCGAGATGCGGCCAGGCATGATCTTCACCATCGAGCCGATGATCAATCTGGGCAGGCCGCATGTGAAGGTTCTGTCGGACGGCTGGACCGCGGTGACGCGCGACCGCTCGCTGTCGGCGCAGTACGAGCACACGATCGGCGTGACCGACACAGGGTGCGAGATTTTCACGCTGTCGCCCAAAAAGCTCGATCGCCCCGGCCTGCCGGCCTAGCGGCGCATCTACCCGGCAGGAGGCCGTCTATGCCGACTGCAAATCCGCAGCATTCGGCAGGTCGATGGTAACGACCAGTCCGCTGGGCTGGTTGTCCTCCAATTCGATCCTGCCGCCGTGCCCCTGGACGATGTCGGCAACGATCGAGAGGCCCAGACCGAAGCCATGCTTCGATGCAATGCCGCGCGACGCATCTTCCTTGAAGAATGGTTCGAAAACACGAGCACGTGCCGTCATCGGAATACCCGGCCCGTCATCCCCTACCGTGATGCGCGCCGCCGTGCCGGTCGCCGTCAAGGCGACCGTGACATTGCCAGCGAATTTGACCCCGTTGTCGCAAAGATTGGCGATGGCACGCGCCAATGCATTGGGCTTGCACCAGCCCAGGAGCCGGTCCGGCCCGGAATATGAGACAGGAAATCCGACATCGGAGAATTCGGCGCAGACGGTTTGCAGAACGCTGGCAATGTCGGCGCGCTGCAGCTTCTCCGTCGAAACATCGTTGCGCAGATAGGTCAGGGTCTCGTCGATCAAGATTTCGATGTGCTGGACATCGGACAGGATTGCGGTTCGGATTGGGCCATCATCCATACGCTCGGCGCGAAGCCGCAGCCGCGTCAACGGCGTGCGCAGATCATGACTGACGCTGCGCAACATGCGCGTGCGATTTTCGATCATGGTGCGGATGCGCGTCCTCATCCTGTTCAGGGCGCGCGCCAAGCCCACCATTTCAATGGAGCCGTGTTCGACGAAGAGCTGTTCGCCATTCTCGATCTCGGCCGAACCGACTGCTGCCGAGATGCGCTTCAATGGATCCGTCACGGCCCAAACCGCAAACAGCCAGATCAGCACGGGCAAGGCGACGAAAGCCATGAACCTGTAGAACGAGGCACGGACGAGGCCCGATGTCAGCCAGGAATCGGGCATGCCGAAATGGGCCAGGACGTCCTGCTGGTCCAAATCGATGACAAATGCGTATCGGCCGCCGATCCTTAGCCAGCGTCCATCAACCGTCCCCCTGTCGATACGCAAAAGCCATTCGACACTTCGCCATTGCAGATAGGACTGGGGAATGCCGCGTATCTGGTCCTTGGGCAATATCTCGAAATCAAAGCCGGCCCGCTTTGCTGTCGCCAGAATTGCCCCACGCGCCTCCGCCGGCGTTTCTTGCAACAAGGCAGCAACAACGGCCGCACGCCTTGCGTTATCTTCCGCGGCGGGAAGGTCGACGTTCTCCATGAAACTCTCGACGACCGAACCGACGAACATGATCACGATCACCGCGATGAAAATGATCGCCACAAACTGCCCACGCACGGACTGTGGCAAGAAACGGCGGATGAAACCCTTCATGCTTCCTCCACCGTCGCGGTGAAGATGTAGCCACCCAACCGAACGGTCCTCAAAAGCACCGGATCGCGCGCATCCTTTTCGATCTTCCTGCGGATTCGACTGATATGGACATCGACGCTACGCTCGATAGGCCCCGCGAGCCCGGCATGGGTTACGCCCAGAAGCTCCTCGCGAGAGAGAACCCGTCCTGCATTGCGACAAAACGCAAGCAACAGGTCGAATTCATGCGTCGTGGTCGTAACCCGCGCATTGTTGGGGTCATGCAATTGCCGTCGTATGGGATCGAGGCGCCAGCCGTTGAAACGAAGCACCTTCGACCAGTCCCGCTCGTCTGGAGTATAGGCTGTACGGCGCAGCAGCGCCCGTATCCTGGCCGTCAGTTCGCGCGCGCTGAACGGTTTCGTCACATAGTCGTCCGCGCCGATTTCCAGCCCGAAGATGCGGTCGATTTCCTCACCGAGCGCGGTCAGCATCAGGATCGGAATGTTGGTTCCGGCACGAAGACGGCGACAGATGTTGAGACCGTTTTCGCCCGGCAGCATGACATCGAGCACGATGAGATCGAATTTCTGGTTGCGAAGCGCGGCATTCATCTGGACGCCGCTCTCGGCAATTTCCACGATCATGCCGTTGTCGGTGAGCGTCTCGCCCAGCATGCGTGCGATCTCAAGATCGTCTTCGACAATGAGGATGCGCGAACCTTGCCTTGCCGACCTGCATTCGGCGCTCAAATCGCTTTGGTGCCGTTGCTGTGCCATTCCGGAGTTTGTCTAGCCTGCATTTGGTGCCTGGGTAGGCGTCAGAACCGATATCCGACGAGAAGCATCCCAGAAGGCTGGATCTTTTCGACGACAACAGGGCTGTCGGCAGCGTCACCCAAGAGAACGCCGACCCCCGCTTCGCCGCGCACCATCCAGTTCTCGTCGAGCATATATGTGGCGGAAATCGAAAAATCGGCGCGCTTCAAACCGGCGCCGGCATCATAGCGCGCCAGCCCCGAGCGAGCCGATTGTTCGGGCGTGACGCCAAAATAGGCCTGCATGTAATTTTCGTCGGCAAAGACGGCGGACGCGCTGGCGCCGATCATCAACGATTGAGACAGAGGCCGGGTCACCTCGATCCCTACCCTGCCCTCCAGGCCATCGCTGCCGCCGATGGTCTTGTCCAGTTGCGCGAATATTTCGGCCGGACCGAACTTCGCCGCCGCCTTCACGCCGACCGTCGCGCCCATGTCGACGTCCCCCAAGCCGCGCAGATGGTCGGAGTCGTCTTCCTTGCGGCCCATCTCATAGCCAAGCCGAGCGCTGAATGCGAACGGTCCTTGTTCATAGACGGCGATGTTGGCACCTGTCGGGTCGATCGTCACCGTGTCGAGGAATGTCGCCGTGACGAAAGGCACCGGCATGATCTTGAACTCATCGCTGCCCTCGTATTTGGGGACGATGATGGCGCCGCCGCCGAGCACGACATGCCAGTCGGACAGTTTCTGTTCGAAGCGCGCGAAACGGGAAGGCTCGGGCGGCAGGGTAAAATCATCGGAATTCACCGCAATGGCGTCTGCCGCCAGCGCGCCCTCCGAATGCGTTGAAAACAGGATTGCCATGGCCGCGAGAGATGCCCGGCCGGCAAATAGTCCAGAGTCAATTTTGGCGAACATGCGCGCTCCAGTATAGCGAGGCCACGAGCCTCCGATGGCGCCAACATGTCAGGTGAAAGTGGCCGCATGCGTTAAGTGATGTTAAGTTTTGTTGCGCAATCGTGGTTTCATCTTGCCGTATAGGGAAGCCATAGACTGACAGCGGGAGCTGCCACGATCTGCCGTGGATCGTCTCGCGATCGGGGAACAGAACTGTTTCAATCCAGGCCAGAACAGCTCTAATGTCTGCGCTGGAGCAATGTAGGCGGTGTATGGGGAACACAAGCGACGACGACGAGCGGAGTTTCTTCTCCGAAGCGCCGATGCGGCCTGCGGCGAAAGCCAAGGCGACGCTCGACGAAAAGCCGCATTACCTCGGCCATCGCGACCGCTTGCGCGAGCGCTTTGCCCTGGCGGGTCCGGATGCCCTGCCCGATTACGAACTTCTGGAACTTCTGCTCTTTCGCCTGATCCCTCGTGCCGACACCAAACCGGCGGCCAAGGCGCTGCTGGCACGCTTCGGCACGCTGGCCGAAGTGCTCGGGGCGCCGGTTGGCCTCCTGCAGGAAGTCAAGGGCATTGGCCCTGCGGTGGCGCTCGATCTCAAGATCGTCGCGGCAACCGCGCAGCGCATGGCGCGCGGAGAGGTGCAGAGTCGCGAAGTCCTCTCGTCCTGGACACAGCTTCTTGCCTATTGCCGGTCGGTCATGGCCTTCGAGGCGCGCGAGCAGTTCCGCATCCTGTTCCTCGACAAGAAGAACGCGCTGATCGCCGACGAGGTTCAGCAGACAGGCACCGTCGACCATACGCCCGTCTACCCGCGCGAGGTGGTCAGGCGCGCCCTCGAACTCTCGGCCACCGCCATCATCCTGGTCCACAATCACCCGTCAGGCGACCCCACACCCTCACGAGCCGATATCGAAATGACGAAGGAGATCATCGAGGCGGGCAAGCGGCTGGGCATCGCGGTGCACGACCACATCATCATCGGGCGCAAGGGATACGCCAGCATGAAGGGCCTGTTGCTGATCTGACGGGCCGGGGGCATGCCACGACCGTCCGATCAAGCCCGGGCGATCGAATGAAGTGCAGGAAATTCGCTTGCACAATCTTTTGCCAAAAAATTTGAAAATTGTTCAATCTTGGAAAGAGGAGCCCAGTATCCGCTCTATTTCTGGATTAATCTTCCAATCTATAAGAATTCTCTCTTTGATTTTTAGAAGATAATTCCGTTGAGGCATCGCATTTTCGCTGCTACCGTTTTGAAACGCTTCAATTGGAACTCCGCCATTGCAACGCAAGCGCCCGACCATAGCGGATGTCGCACGAACCGCCGGTGTCTCCATCGGCACGGTGTCGAACTTCATCAATGGAACGGCCAGCCTGAGGGAAGGCACGCGCGACCGCATCGAGAAGGCGGTTGCCGCGCTGATGTATCGGCCGAGCTCCTTTGCGCGCTCACTGCCGGGCCGCGCACCACGCAGGCCAAAGAATCTCGACCATCTGCCAAGACTTCTGGTCGCCGGTAGGGTGAGTGTCGACTTCCTGTGCCGCGTCGACGTGCTGCCGCATCGCGACGACCGGATCACCGCCAGCCACATCGACAAGGCGTTGGGTGGCCCCGCGGCCAATCTCGCGGTTGCCGCCGCCGGCATCGGAGCTCCCTACGCGCTGGACGTTGAGCTGGCGACAGCGGTCGGCCAGGATCCAGAGAGCGATTGGGCGCTCGGCGCGCTTTCGAAATTGGGGGTCCACGCCTTGCCGATCCGCAACACGCCCAACAACCGCCTCTCCCAGGCGATCGTGATCATCGAGCGCAACGGCAGCCGGACGATCATCAGCGAACCGTTCGAGCTTGGCGAGGTCGACCTGACAGCCAATCTGGATATCCAGCCCGAGCAACGTTCGGCCTGCCTTCATATCGAAGGCTTTCACTACGAGACGATGACCGCGTCCATCGCGCGCTTTCATCAGGCGGGCTGGAAGGTGAGCCTGCATTCGGCCGGTCTTCCCAAAAGCGTCCGCACGCCGGAAACCTTCTCGCAGATGGTCAAACAGATCGATCTGACCTTCATCAACGATGTGATGATACGGGAGATCTTCGACTTTCGCAGCCGCATGGCGACGACGATCGAAGAGGTGCGGCTGATGCTGTCACGCATCAAACAACGGGGAACGGTCGTGCTCACCCTCGGCGAGTTCGGCGCCGTCGTTTTTCCGGCGAATGGCGGTCCGCAGATCGAGGTGCCGGCGCTGCCGGTCAATCGCGTCGACGCGACGGGCGCCGGCGACAGCTTTGCCGGCATCTTCCTTGCCCTTTGGCTGCATGGCGCGTCGCTGGGCGACGCCGCGCGCTATGCGGCAATCGGGGCGAGCCTGACGACAACGGTCGAAGGCGCGCAGGGTTACATCGCAGACTTTGCCACGCTGAAGGCTGCGGCCCTGGCGAACAATGCCGTGATAGCCAGTTAAAACAATGGCTTATCGACGTTCGACCTGGCGCGGAAAACCGCATCAACCGACGAAATCAGGAGAGTATGATCATGGCGAAAACAAAAGTCCTTCTTGTCGGCGAAAGCTGGGTGAGTTCGGCGACCCACTACAAGGGGTTCGACCAGTTCGGCAGCGTCACCTTTCACCTGGGCGCAACACCCCTGGTGGACGCTTTGAAGGGCAGCGAATTCGATCTCGACTACATGCCCGCCCACGAGGCCGTCGAGAAGCTGCCTTTCACCATGGAAGGGCTGTCGCAATACAGGGCGATCATCCTGTCCGACATTGGCGCGAATTCGCTCCTGCTCCACCCCGATGTCTGGCTGCACGGCAAAACGGTTCCCAACCGGCTCAAGCTCCTGCGCGACTGGACGCTGGCCGGCGGCGGCCTGATCATGATCGGCGGCTATTTCAGCTTCCAGGGCATTGACGGCAAGGCGCGCTGGCATCGCACGGCGGTCGAGGAGGCGCTGCCGGTGACCTGCCTTCCCAATGATGACCGGCTCGAAATTCCGGAGGGCTTTCGTCCTGAGATCACTGGTTCCAGAGACCACCCGCTTTTTGCCGGCATCGAGGGCGAATGGCCGCTGCTGCTCGGTGCCAACGAGGTCATCGCCCGTGATCGCGACGATGTCGAGGTCCTGGCGCGGCTGCCGCAGGACCAGGGCGGTCATCCCCTGCTGGTCACCGGGCGCCATGGCGAAGGGCGTACGCTGGTCTGGACGTCGGACATCGGTCCTCACTGGCTGCCGAACAGTTTTGTCGAATGGCCTGGCTACGCGAGGCTTTGGACCAACGTGCTGCGCTGGGTCAGCAACGCCTAGCCGATCCGCAATCGTCGGGGAACCCGTCATGACAGAGCCCTTTCTTGTCGCCAGAAACATCGCCAAGCGCTTCGGCGCTCTGACCGCGCTGGCAAATGTCGATCTGGAGATCCGCTCCGGCGAGGTGCTGGCGCTTCTCGGCGATAATGGCGCCGGCAAATCGACCTTCATCAAGATCCTGGCAGGCGCTCATCCGCCCAGTGGTGGGGAGCTTGTGATCGAGGGCAATCCGGTCGCCTTTCACTCGCCCAAGGATGCCGCGGCATCGGGGATCGCGACGATCTTTCAGGAACTGGCGCTTTCGGAGAACCTGTCGATCGCAGAAAACGTCTTTCTCGGCCGTGAATTGAAACGCTCCATTTTGGGCATTCCGTTCCTGAAGCGCAAAGAAATGCGCCAGCGCGTCGACGGCCTGCTGAAGGAGCTCGATGCTCATATTTCCGATCCAGAAGCGCCCGTAGGCAGCCTGTCGGGCGGCCAACGTCAGGCCGTCGCAATCTGCCGGGCGCTCAATCTGAATGCCAGGCTGGTCATCATGGATGAGCCGACCGCGGCCCTTGCCGTTGCCGAAACGCGCAAGGTCCTGGCACTGACACGGCGGCTTGCCGCGCGCGGCTGTGCCGTTGTGCTCATCAGCCACAACATTTCCGAGGTCTTCGAGGTCGCCGACCGCATCGTGGTGTTCCGGCGCGGCCGCAAGGTGGCCGAACGGCTGGCCGCCGATACCGATCACGAGGAAGTCGTTTCGCTCATAACAGGCGCTCATCCCGACGTGCGGGCGCTTGAAAAAACAAACTGAAACGCACGTCATTTCCAGAGAGGTTCAAACACAATGCTTTCACAGCTCAAGAAAGTGCTCGCCGCTTCCGCACTGTCACTCGCCATTGCAACCGCGGCGCATGCCGCGGACAAACACAAGGTCGCCTTCGTTCCGCAATTGATCGGCATCCCTTACTTCAACGCCATGGAAGCCGGCGGTAATCGCGCCGCCAAGGACCTGGGCGTCGATTTCATCTATTCCGGTCCCGTCGACACCAATCCGGTCGACCAGTTGCAGATCGTCCAGAACCTGATCGATCAGGGCGTCGAGGCGATCTCGGTCAGCGTCCTCGATGCCTCCAGCATCGCACCCGTGGTCGAGAGCGCCAAGGCGAAAGGCATCAAGCTGTTCACCAGTGACAGCGACGCGCCCGACAGCGGCCGCGCCGTCTATGTGGCGCAGGCGACCGACGAAGGCCTCGGCACAACCATTGTCGACGAACTCGTCAAGCGCGTCGGCGAGGACGCAACCATCGGCATCGTCTCCGGCGAGGCAACGGCGTCCAATCTCAACGCCTGGATCGGCTTCATGCAGAAGCAAGCCACCGCCAAATATCCGAAGCTGAAGCTGCTCGCGCCGCAATTCGCCGGCGGCACCGCCGAACGCGCCGCGCAAATATCAGGCGATCTGATGGCGGCCAACCCGGACATCAAGGCCATCATCGCCGTCGCCTCCTCGACATGCCCGGGCGTAGCCCAGGCCATCGAAACCGCAGGCAAGATCGGCTCGGTCATCGGTGCCGGCTATTGCAGCCCGAACACGGCACGGTCCTACCTGAAGAGCGGAGCCTTCGGCTTCACCGTGCTCTGGGATCCCGAGCAACTCGGCTATCTCACGGTCTGGGCCGGCAAACAGCTGATCGACGGCAAGAGCTTCGAAGCGGAAAACAAGGTCGCCGGCCTGGAAAAGCCAGTCACCTATGATGCCGCCAAGGGCATTTTGCTTCTCGGGCCGCCGGCTGTCTTCACCAAGGACAATGTCGACAAGTTCAACTTCTGAGCTCTGAGATGAACGTGGTGCGGCAGTTTGGAAACGGTGTCTTCTCCATGAGCGGGCGGGAGTGGTCTCTGCTTGTCGCCTGTTTGCTGGCGATCGTCATCTTTTCTGTCGCATCGCCGCACTACGCGACATCAGGCAATGCAGCCACGGTCTTGCGCAACAGTGTCGAGTTGCTGCTGATCGGCCTTGGCATGACCCTGCTGCTCGCCATGGGCGGCATCGATGTCTCGATCGGCATCGTCATGGGTCTGGCGGCGATCGCCATTGGGCGCGTGCTCGGCGCCGGCGGCAATCCGCTGCTGGCGCTCATTGCGGGTCCTTTGGTCGGTGCGGTGCTGGGATGCGTGACCGCCGCCGTCGTTGTCCTCGGCCGCGTTCCGGCAATTGTCGGTACACTCGGCCTGCTCGGTGTCTACCGCACCGCCGTCTTCGTACTTCTCGGAGGGCAATGGCTTTCGGGCCTGCCCTCGAGCCTTACAAATCTTCTTGCAACCAGCGTGCTCGGCGTCCCCGTCCCTGCCCTGGTGATTGCCGCTGCCTATCTGGCCGTCTGGCTGGCGCTGCGGCGAACCCCTTATGGGCTGCATCTGCTGGCGATCGGCAATTCGGAGGAAAAAGCGCGGCTTTCTGGCATCCCAGTGATCAAGATCCGCTTCATGACCTTCGCCATCAGCGGTGTGCTGACTGGCATTGCCGCCACGTTCTATGTCGCCACCTATCGCAATGTGGAGATGACGATCGGCAGCACGCTGGCGCTCGACGCCATTGCCGCGGTCATTCTTGGCGGCACCAGCATATTGGGCGGCAGATGCAGCCTGATCGGCACCGTGCTCGGCGTGCTTCTGCTTAGAATCCTGCAAAACGGTCTGCTGCTGATCGGTGTCCCCTCCCTTTGGCAGCCTGTCGTCACCGGCGTTCTCATCATCGGCGTGCTTGGCTTCGAAGCTGTTTGCAACCGATTGCCGCTCGGCAGATTTCAACGAGCCCGCGCATGAAAACGTTCCGCAACCTGCAGGGCCCGGCCCTTACCCTGGCTTTGCTCTGTACGCTTTGGCTGATCGTCATTGTCGGCCTGCTGGCGCTCAAGCCGTCTGTCTTCCATCTCGGCACTGTCACCACCATTCTTCAGTTCTCGACGATCCTGGCCCTGGTCGGCCTTGGGCAGGGATTGGTCATCATGGCCGGTGGCGCCGGCATCGACCTCTCGGTCGGCGGCGCGGTCTCGCTGTCCGCCATCGTCGCGATGCTTTGCCTCAAGCTGGGATTGCCGCCGGTCCTGCTGCCCGCCGTCTGCATCCTGGCCGGCGCGATGCTCGGTGCCTTGAACGGATGGCTGGTGAACGGGCTCGCGCTTCTCCCCTTCATCGCGACGCTCGGCACCTTCTTCGTCTATTCCGGCGCTGCACTTGCCATTACCGGCGGCGCGGCCCAAGCCGGCGTGCCCTCCTGGCTGCTTGTGTGGGGGCGCGGCGTCGTCATGGGCATTCCCCTGCCCTTTCTCACCCTTGCCATCCCCTGCTTTGCGCTAGCCGGTTTGGTGCTGCTCTCGACAGCGTGGGGGCGCTGGATCTACGCCATGGGCTTCAACGAACGCTCGGCCAGGCTGGTCGGTATTCCGGTCGATCGCGTTCGCTTGGTCCTCTACGCCTTGAGTGGCGCGCTCGCCGGCGCCGCGGGACTCGTCTCGATCGCCTGGCTCGGCAGCGGCAGGCCCAATATCGGCCAGAACCTCGAACTCGAATCGCTGACTGCGGCCATGCTCGGCGGCATCGCCATCACCGGCGGGCGTGGCGGCGTCGGCGGCGTGTTCGCGGCCGTCCTGCTGCTGGTCACGCTGAAGACCGGCCTTCTGCAATTGAACATCAACACGGTTTGGCAGGTGGGGATTGTCGGCGCCCTTCTGGTTTTCGTCCTTCTCGCCGACCGACTTTCCCAACGTTGGAGATCATGATGCCGTCCATGGAAGAGATCATTGCCGCGCGCGTCGAAGCAAGCGCTGACCGTATCGTCCAAACGCTGAGCGATCTCGTCGCCTTCCCCTCGATCGTGAAATCCGATCCAAAGGAGGCCGGCCCCGGCGAGCGTGATTGCCAGCTCTATCTGCAAAAGCGGATCGAGGCGCTAGGCTTCTCGACCGATCTTTGGGACCCGGACGGCCCAGCACTCTACGAAAAATACAAGGGGCGGGCCGGCGCCAACAAAGGCAGGACGTTCGAAGGCCGGCCCAATCTCGGCGGCGTCTTGAAGGGCACGGGCGGCGGTCGCTCCATCATGCTGACCGGCCATATCGATGTCGTCCCGCCCGGCGCCGCCGGTCACTGGACGACCGACCCGTTCCAGCCCGTCCTCAAGGACGGTTTTCTACACGGCCGTGGTACGGTCGACATGAAAGGCGGCGTCGCCTGCATGCTGATGGCCGTCGAGATCCTGAGGGGACTCGACATTCCCCTGTCCGGAGACGTCGTCTTCACCACCGTGGTCGATGAGGAAATCGGCGGCATGGGGTCGCTGGCCATGGTCGATCGCGGCTTTCACGCCGACGCCGGCATCATGACCGAACCGACCGCGAACAGGATCGCACCGCTCTGTCACGGCATTCTGTGGGGGAAGATCATCATTGACGGCATAGGCGGGCATGCGGAGCTGACGCCCAATGCCTGGTATTCGAGCGGCCCGGTCGATGCCGTCCAGCTTTGCCGGCAGATCCTCGACGGCATCGACATCCTCAACCGGCGCTGGATGTTCGATCCCAGAAAGAACCATCCGTTGATGGACCTGCCCAACCAGATCATCGTCACCCAGATGAGCGCCGGCGAACATCCGTCCTCCATGGCAGGGCGCGGCGAGATCATCATCGACGCTCAATATCTGCCGAGCGAGCATGACGAGTTCAAATTGGGCGGCAACGTCAAACGCGAAATCGAAGAGCACATAGCCAATGTCTGCCAGGCAGACCCTTATCTTCGCCAGCGCCCTGCCCGCGTCGAATGGATTCTCGACGCCGACTGCGCCGAGATCCCAGCGGACAATCCCTTTGTCGGCGTCTTCCAGGAGGCCGTCAAAGAAGCCAATCTCTCGCCGGTCCTGAGTGGCTTTGGCGCGCACAGCGACATCGGCCTGCCGACCGGACTCGGCAACACGCCGACCGTCAATTTCGGTCCCGGCGACCCCGCGCAGGCGCATCAGCCGAACGAACGCGTTTCGGTGCGCGATCTCGTCGATTGCACCAAGGCAATTGCAATTGCCGTCGAAAAATGGTGCCGCTAGCGGGCAGACGATTGGCAGTGCGACAACGCAGCATAGGGGCCATGGCCCTTCGACAGGAGCCGCAGCTTCTGGTCATCGACCGGCGGCGGCACGCCCTCGAGTTCCCGCCATGCGGCAAGTGATCGATCTTTGCCACACTGCAGGCATGGTTGCGCCCCTGCCTGGTGACGTCGTCGCGTTCTGACACCCGGCGAGCTTGCGCACGTGATTTGAGCTGAACGCCTGTGCAGCAAGCCGTGCCCGTTGCGGTCCGTTCACGGCGGATCGGTGTTGCAGCTGCCGGCTACCTGGTTGACCGCTTCGCCGAACCCGGCGAGGTCGAAATCGGCCTCGCCGCGCCCCGCCAGCAGCCCGAACCGCCAGGAAAGCTGGAGCCGGTTCGCGGCGACAAGGCGCCTGATGCCGTCGGCTCCATCGCGCACCAGCATCCGGCCGCGCGGCCCGACCGACCAGCTTTCATCGAACTTGCTCTCCTGATCGACCGTGATCGACATGGTGATCTTGCGGCTGGCCGAAACAGCGTCGTTCAGTTGCAGCCATTCAGTCCAATGCGGCTCGCCGTTTACCCGGCAGGCAATCGTCAGGATCGGGCTGTAGCTCAAGGCACCGCCGCCGGTGATCAGCTTGTTGGTGGCATAGAGCGAGGCCGTGACGAGGCCGTCTTCACTCGTGCCGAACCGCCAGTTGTCAGGCACCGTGCCGGCCTGGGCAATGCCGCAGACCGAGACAAGCATCAGCGCGATTGCCGAAGCGTGTCCCAATTCGACGAACAGTCTCAACACGCCCTCCAACAACCAAGCGGCTTGCAATAGAAGCGCAGATAATGATCAAAGCTTGGTCGCCACAGGCCGTCGCGTGCGAAGCATGGCGGCTGTTGCAGTTTGGCAACGAAAAAGGCCGCCTCGACGGCGGCCTTCCTGTTTCAGCGGAGCGCTGGTGTTATTCGGCGGCCTTCTTCTTCGGCGCAGCCTTCTTCTTGGGCTCTTCCGCGTCGTCGGCCTTCTTGGCGTCGGCCTTCTTGGCGGCGGCTTTCTTCGCCGGCTTCGCCTTGACGGCGGTCTCGTCCTCTTCGTCGTCGGCCATCAGCTCTTCCTTGCTGACCTTGACGTCGGTGACCGAAATCTGACCGAGCAGATGGTCGACCACCTTTTCCTCGAACATCGGTGCCCGCAGCGTGTTCAACGCTTCCGGGTTGTTGCGGTAGAACTCGAAGACTTCCTGCTGCTGGTTGCCCGGATAGCGGCGCACCTGCTCGAACAGGCCGCGCTGCAGCTCTTCGTCCGATACGGTGACGCCGGCCTTCTCGCCAATTTCAGCCAGTACCAGGCCAAGGCGTACGCGGCGCTCGGCAAGCCGCAGATACTCGGCGCGCGCCTCTTCTTCCGTCGTCTCTTCGTCGGCGAAGGTGCGTCCGGCTGCTTCCAGGTCACGATTGACCTGCGCCCAGATGTTGTTGAACTCGGCGTCGACGAGCTTCGATGGCGCCTCGAACGAATAGGCCGCGTCGAGCTGGTCGAGCAGCTGGCGCTTGACCTTCTGGCGCGTCATAGCGCCGAACTGGTTCTCGATCTGGCCGCGTACGACGTCGCGCAGGCGCTCCAGCGACTCCAGGCCGAGGTTCTTGGCGGTCTCGTCGTTGATTTCCAGCGCGCCGGGCTGGGACACTTCCTTGACGGTGACGTCGAAGGTCGCTTCCTTGCCGGCCAGATGCGCGGCCTGGTAGTTTTCCGGGAAAGTCACGGTGACCTGCTTTTCGTCACCGGCCTTGGCGCCGACCAGCTGATCCTCGAAGCCGGGGATGAATTCCTTCGAACCCAACACCAGCGGCTGATCGGTGCCGGCGCCGCCATTGAAGGCCTCGCCGTCGATCTTGCCGACATAGTCGATGGTGACGCGGTCGCCATTGGCGGCCTTGCCGGTCTTCGGCTCATAGCTGCGCGCCGATTCGGCAACGCGCTGAACCTGCTCGTCGATCTCGGTATCCGGAACGTCGAACACCTGGCGTGTCACCTTGATGTCGGAAAAGTCCTTGATCTCGATCGCCGGGATGATCTCGTAGTTGAGGCGGAATTCGAAGTCGGCGCCGCCGGCCAGGATCTTCTCGGCTTCCTTCTCATCCTCGGTCATGATGACTTCGGGCTGCATGGCAGCCTTTTCACCACGCCCGGTAATGATCGAACGGGTCGAATCGTTGAGGATTTCGTTGACCACTTCGGCCATGAACGACTTGCCGTAAACCTTGCGCAGGTGCTGCACCGGCACCTTGCCGGGACGGAAGCCGTTGATGCGGACCTTGTTGCGGGCATCCGAAAGCCGCGCCATCAGCTTGGCTTCCATGTCACCGGCCGGCACGGTGATCTTGATCTCTCGCTTGAGACCGGAGTTGAGCGTTTCGGTGACCTGCATCGTAAAACCTTTGTTTTCACCAATGAGACTGCCACGGCCTCTGCCGTTCACAGCCTGCCGGTATATTCTTGCCGGGAATGGCTTTTGGTACGGAACCTGGCGATTTGACCGAAAACCCGGCTCAAACTCTCCCAAACTGCGTTCCAAAATGTGAATAAGTTCTTGTTTTTCCTACTTCTTATCACATTCTGCAGAAGCGGATCGTCGCGTCCCGTCACATTTGACACGCCTTTTGTCACAGGCGAGGCCAATTTTCAACAGTCTTCGCATTCCGGCGAATAACCAGCATTCGGGCCTGACCACATCTTGTCGCTGACCCACATCTTGTCTCTGACATTGACAGAATGATGGCCACATGGGATTGCCGGTCCATGCGGATGTGGCGGAACTGGTAGACGCCCTGGATTTAGGTTCCAGTGCCGAAAGGCGTGGGGGTTCGAGTCCCTTCATCCGCACCACCCTTCGCTCTGCGAGCTTCGGGTGGCGGCCACCGAAGCTCGGTTCAGGCAGCGATCGGATTGAGCTTCAGATGCTGGATCAGAATAATGGTCTTGGCGTCGAGGATACGGCCATCGGCGATGCCGGCCAGGGCCTCGTCGAGCGGCATTTCCAGGACCTCGATGTCCTCGCCCTCTTCTTGCGCGCCGCCGCCGGCCGAGATGCGGTCGGCGGGTGAATAACGGGCGATGAAAAACCAGAGACGTTCGGTGACGCTGCCGGGGCTCATATAGGGCGAAAACAGCCGCTCGACGTTCTGCAGCCGGTAGCCGAGTTCTTCCTCCGCCTCCTTTCGGATGCAGGTTTCGGGATCGTTTTCGTCCAACAGGCCGGCACAGGCCTCGATCAGCGGCTCGCGGTGGCCGGTGACGTAGGCGGGATAGCGGAACTGGCGCACCAGAAGCACGGTCGAACGCAAGGGGTCGTAAGGCAGGATCACCGCGCCATCGCCGCGATCATAGGTCTGGCGGATTTGCGTCTCCCACTGACCGTCGCGCCGACGGTAGTCGAGAACGGTCTTCTTCAGGACGGCCCAGTCGTCGGAGAGGATTTCCTCCGAACGGACGCGAATACGATCTTCCATCGTGGTCTCCATGCAAAAGCGCGTCGCGCTTTATGCTCCTGTTTTATGCGTGTCGTTCTCCCAAACCGGGGCCACTTTTGGGCGCCATGCATTGCCGAGGCCTATCCGCGAACCGGCATTTCGGCAATCCCGTCAGTGATTGGTCCAGAACCCCTTTCACCGCCTCGTGTCTGGCGCAGGCGCCATCGGTCGCCTAAATAGCTGCGAACCCTCCCGGAGTTTCTCATGACAGCGTCGCTTTTCCAGTCGATCACCCTCGACGGCCTCACCTTTCCCAACCGCATCGCCGTCGCGCCGATGTGCCAGTATTCCGCCGACGACGGCTCGGCCAGTGACTGGCATCTCCATCACTGGATGAATCTCGCAATGTCCGGTGCCGGCATGGTCACAGTCGAGATGACCGATGTCGAGCGGCGCGGGCGTATTACCCATGGCTGCCTCGGCCTTTATTCCGAAGACAATGAAGCCGCCGCCCGCCGCGCACTGAACGCCGCACGACGCGTCGCCGCACCCGGCACGAAATTCGGCTCCCAACTCGCCCATGCCGGCCGCAAGGCTTCGAACCGCAAGCCGTGGGAAGGCGGCGGGCCATTGCAGCCAAACGAGGATCCCTGGCAGACCGTTTCCGCCTCGGCCATCCCCTACGACACCGGCTGGAACGTGCCGCACGCACTGGAGGACGAGGAGATCCTGCAGCTCATCGAACGCTTCGCCGAGGCCGCAAGGCGAGCCGAACGCGCCGGCTTCGATTTCATCGAACTGCACGCCGCGCATGGCTATTTGATCTTCCAGTTCCTGTCGCCCTTGTCCAACCAGCGCTCGGACCGCTGGGGTGGCTCGCTGGAGAACCGCATGCGTCTTGCCGTCGAAATCGCCAAGGCGGTGCGCAAGGCGGTGCCAAAGCTGATGCTCGGCGCGCGGCTGTCGGTGATGGATTGGGTCGATGGCGGCTTCGACGTGGCGGACGCGATCGAAGTGGCCAAAGCGCTCAAGGACGAGGGCGTTGCCTATCTCTGCTGCTCGAGCGGCGGCAATTCGCCGTTGCAGAAATTGCCCACCGGCCCCGGCTATCAGGTGCATCTGGCGGAGGCGGTGCGCAAGGGTGCTGATATTCCGACCCGTGCCGTCGGCCTGATCGACGACCCCAAGCAGGCCGAAGCGATCCTCACCGAGGGCCGCGCCGACATGGTGGCGCTGGCGCGGGCCTTCCTGGCTGATCCGCGCTGGGGATGGCGTGCGGCGGCGACATTCAGCGAAACGATCCACCCGGCGCCGCAGCTTGCCCGTTCGGTGACCACGATGCAGCACTGGATGAAGGCGGTGGGCTGAACGGTCCGCGCTCCCGAAACGCGCGCCCCTCCTGTCTCCAGACAGTTTGACGGTGCTTCGCAGCTATTCCGTCCGCAAGCTGTTGGGTGGGACGAGGCTGCGGCGGGCGTGGCCGGCGTGGGAGGAAACTGTTCAGGGCATTCTTGCCGGTTGCGCGCTGACCGCAGGTGTAGAGCCTTCAAACAGCCTCTGAGACGTTTGGGCGCAGGCTGACGGCCATGGTTGCAACCAAATTGGCTGCTTTGCGTTGCGGCCATGATGGACAACAAACCTTTTGAAGTGCCGGTCGTCGTCGAACTTGGCCACGTCGGCAAATATCGCCACATCCGCAGCGCCCAGGAGGCCGCGGAGTGCCTGATGACGGTGTGGCCGCTCAATCGCGGCCCGCGCCATCGTGATGCCCTCGACACTTGCCTCAAAGTGCTGGAAGGTTATCGTTCGACAGCAGATGCGCGCCGGGCGCTGATTGAAGCCGCCAAGGAATCGGAAGTGCTGGTGCCCGACGACAGACTGCCCGACGACCGGCTGCATTGAGCAGACGGACCTTTCAACCGGAGGTTTTCCATGGCGAAGCTGACTTACAAGATCGTCGAGCATGACGGCGGCTGGGCCTACAAGGTCGGAGCGACCTTTTCCGAGACGTTTCCCACGCATCAGGACGCATTGCGCGCAGCCGAAATCGCCTCGGCCGAGCAGCAGGTCGCCGGAGCGACCGACGGCATCCAGTATGAGGACGCCGAAGGCAAATGGCACGAAGAATTGGCCGACGGCCGCGACCGGCCGCAGACAGAAGTCTCAGATTAATTCGGTATAGCGCTTGATGTTGAGCGGTCCGACAGGGCGCCGACCGCAGCGCCGTCCGGAGAAAGGACGCGCCAGCGGCCAGCGGCTGTCCTTGCGGACTAGCCCTCGAACATTGCTTTCCAGAAAATCAGTGTGCGCTTTTCGGAAATCGCGTTCTGGCTATTTGCCGCAATACTGATCGTTGACGTTTTGCCCTGCGTTGGCGTCCGGGCCGGGCGTGTTGTGGGCACATGGGCCTATTGCGCCGGTATTGCCTTGGGTGTTCAAACCGGAGCCGTCACGGATGCTTCCCGTGGTATAGGGGTCGACAGTTGTCTGGTCGTTGTCGCCGAACAGCCACCAATCACGATTGTTGGAATACCTGTCGTCCAGTGACTGCGCCATCGCCGATGTTGCGAGACCGATCGTCAGAACAGATGCTGCGAGAATTTTTGTAACCATTGAATCACTCCGTATCTTAGCCGCCTTGGTGCGACACTCATAAAACCCGGTAGTCAGCCGAATGGTTCCTTGAAATTGTCGTGAAGCTGAGGTGAGGCCCTGACCAGCAAAGCCCGGCCGGCGATGCGCTCGATGAATGCGGCGGTTCGCTCCGGGATCACGAATTGCGGCATGTGCCCTATTCCCTCGACCAGTTCGAACCTAGATCCTTGACCTCATCGGCTCGCCGTGGCGGCGCGAAGATGACATTGCGGCCACCGTCGCGCCGCGCTATCTCAGACCACTCGCCTTCCCAGGCCACTCGCCTTGCCGGAGCCTTCCATGCCTGAAATCGTGACCGCCGCCATGCTCGTCATCGGCGATGAGATTCTGTCCGGCCGCACCAAGGACAAGAACATCGGCCATCTCGCCGACATCATGACGGCGATCGGCATCGACCTGAAGGAAGTGCGCATCGTCCCTGACGAGGAAGACGAGATCATCGCAGCGGTGAATGCCGTGCGCAGTCGTTACACCTATGTGTTCACCACCGGCGGCATCGGCCCGACGCATGACGACATTACAGCCGATTCCATCTCCAAGGCTTTTGGCGTGCCTTGCGAATACGATGCCAAGGCCTATGCGATGCTGGAGGCGAGCTATGCCGCGCGCGGCATCGAATACACGCAGGCCCGCAAGCGCATGGCACGGATGCCGCGCGGCGCCGATCTCATCGACAATCCGGTGTCGGTCGCGCCTGGCTTCCGCATCGGCAACGTCCACGTCATGGCCGGCGTGCCATCGATTTTCCAAGCCATGCTCGACAATGTCGTGCCGACGCTGAAGGCCGGCACGAAGATGCTGTCGGCGACCGTGCCCTGCCCGTTCGGCGAAGGCCTCATCGGCGGGCCGCTGGGTGATATCCAGAAAGCGCATCCCGATACGATCATCGGCTCCTACCCGAAATATGGCGATGGCAAGTTCTGGACCGAGTTGGTCGTGCGTGCCCGCAGCCAGGAGGCGCTGGACGCCGCCCGCGCCGATGTCGAGGCAATGGTCGCGGGGTTCGCCGACAATCCCGGCTGATCTGAGCCAGACCGGAACCAAGCACGACGCTGCAACGTTTCCCCGGCACGAGTTCGCTAGCTCGTAGATTGAGGGATCATCATGCGATTCAAAACCATCGTCGCCATTCTGCAGAACGAGCAGGACGCCGAGCGCGTGCTCGACTGCGCCATTCCGCTCGCCACCCGGTTTCAGAGCCATCTGGTCGGCATCCACGCCGAAACGCTTCCCGTGCCCTACACCTCCGCCACAGGCTTTCCCGACACCGAATTCCTGCAGGTTTCGGCAGACATGAACCGGGAACGGGCCGAGAAGTTGAGGACGCTGTTTCTCAGGCATATCGAGGATTCCGGTCTTTCCTTCGAGTGGCGAAGCCTGGAAAGCTTTTCGGGTGACAGCGCGCTGACCGGGATTTCAAGCGTGCGGGCCGCCGACCTGATCATAGCGGCGCAGCGCGAAACGGGCGGCGATTCCAGCGCGGACGTAGACACGCTGGTCTACGATGCCGGCCGGCCCGTGCTGGTGGTGCCGCACGAGGGTCCGCTGATCACCACCTTCAAACGCGTCTTGCTCGCCTGGAACGGAAGCAAGGAAGCGGCACGCGCCGCCTTCGACGCGCTGCCCTTCATCATCGAAGCCGAGAAGACCGACATATTGGTTATCGACCCTCCTGAAACGCTCGACGACAGCCCGGAGGCCGCCGGCGCCGAAATCGCGTCGGCGCTATCGCGCCACGGCGCCACCGTCAGCGTCTCGGTGCAGCAGTCGGGCGGCAGTTCGGTCGATGACATCATCCAGACCAGGATCGCGGAAACCGGCGCCGATCTGCTGGTGCTTGGTGCCTACAGCCACTCATGGCTGCGTCAGCTTCTGTTCGGCGGCGTGACGCGCAGCGTGCTGCGCACCGCGCCGGTGGCAGCCTTCCTGTCGCGGTAGGTCCACACCGATCGTTGGCCCTTGCCTTTGCCAAGGCCCTTGCTCTTGCCAAGATGGGGGCTTTCCAGCTAATTCCGCGCGCATTCCCCTGTTTACCTGCGCGCGATCCCCGCGTGCTGTGGAGTGCGCGACATGTCCCTTCCCGAAAAAGCCTTTCCGGTCTCCTGGGACCAGTTCCATCGCGACGCCCGGGCGCTCGCCTGGCGGCTTTCCGGCGCCAACAAGGGACAATGGAAAGCGATCGTCTGCATCACGCGAGGCGGGCTGGTCCCCGCGGCGATCATCTCGCGTGAACTCGGCATCCGCGTCATCGAGACGGTCTGCGTCGCCTCCTATCACGACTATACCAGCCAGGGGCAGCTGCAGGTCCTCAAGGAGATCACCCCTGCCCTGCTCGCCGAAGACGGCGCCGGCGTGCTGATCATCGATGACCTGACCGACACCGGCAAGACGGCGGGCATCGTGCGCGCGATGATGCCCAAGGCGCATTTCGCCACCGTCTACGCCAAGCCGAAAGGCCGGCCGCTGGTCGATACTTTCGTCACCGAAGTCAGCCAGGACACCTGGATCTATTTCCCGTGGGACATGGGCTTCACCTACCAGAAGCCGATCGCCGACGACCACGCGGGCTGATTCGAACTACCTGCCTGTTACAGACCGGCAGCTTGCACTGGGGATGATTTGCTTTCGCAAACAGGTCCGGCAGGGCCGGATATTTTGTGAAATCGACGTCTATCAGCGGAAATCGGCCAGGCGAATGAAATTTTTTACTTTTATTGCCGACAATTAGCCGTAAGATTCGTGAGACGGCAAACGATTCCGGAGGCTGGGGCTAGCTTCTTCGATGTTGACGAGGCCAACGACACACAATCATCTGGCCGAAAGGGTCCGACGGCTCTTCGGCACGGCGCCGTGCCGCCTGCAGGTTGCCGCCCTGCCTTGGCGCGACACGGGAGACGGCGTCGAGATCATGCTGATCACCAGCCGCGATACGGGTCGATGGGTGTTGCCCAAGGGCTGGCCCGAGGCCAGGGAGCCGCTCTGCGAGGCCGCGGCGCGCGAAGCCGGCGAGGAGGCCGGGCTGCGCGGTCGTGTCTCTCATCTTGAAGCCGGCCGTTACTTCTACGCCAAGGTACTGGCTTCCGGCGAAGAAGTGCCGTGCGAGGTCCTGGTGTTTCCGCTGCATGTCGACAAAGTCGCGGACCGCTGGAAGGAAAAACACTCACGCACCCGCAAATGGGTCCGCGCAAGCGAAGCGGTGCGCATGGTCAACGAACCCGACCTTTGCCAGATCATCGCCTATTTCTGCGCCGACCCGCACAGCTTCTCCTGACGGGCGGCCACACCGCGCTCTTTGCAAAACGGGACTGGCTTGCAAGGGCTGGACATGCGTTGCCGCGTATCGACATGAATGCTTTGCTAAGGAATCAAGGATAGGATTCGGCAGCTCTGGTATTTTTGATCGATGGCAAATCCCGCAAATCCAATTCCAAACGAGTCCGACGAGCCCCAGCGCGAGCGTCGTCCGCGCGTGCTCAAGGGCGGGTCGATCATCACCGGAATTTCGAATTCGGAAGTGGGCTGCACGCTGCGCAATCAGCACGACGGCGGCGCCGAACTGAAGATACCGCTCGAAGCCCGGGTCCCAGATCGCTTCCTTCTCTATGTGCCGCTCGACGGCATTGCCTATCGTTGCGAGGTCCGCTGGCGACGCAACGACCGTATCGGGGTGCAGTTCACCGGCACCGAGCCAAAACCCCGGCTGCATTACGGCTGACGCCCGGGCAAGCTTGCGCGCGGAAAATCGTGATCCGCGCCTGCATTCTATCCCCGTTATCCACATATGTGACACACAAGATGTTGGGGTCACAAAAGCTACGCAAACGAATCCTTGACGGCGCAAAACGAGTCGCCTTTTATAGGCCATGTGCTCCTGTTGAGAGTGCGACCGGAAAGTTCTGAGCCCGGTCTTTTTTCCCGGACTATGTGCGTTTTTGCTCGCATTTCCGCCTGTTTACGAGGCCGGCGGAAGCGTTGGGATTGTGGGGCGGTTGGGACGATAGGGACAATTGTCGGGCTTGAATAAATTGTCTGTTAATACTATATTTAGTGTTTGCAGGTAGGTTCGACGCTAGATAGTGTGAATTTCCCTCGATCGAGGGAATCGGAAAAAATCAGTTTTGAGGGACCCGCGGGTTCGTCGGCGCGTTGGACAGATACTTCGCAAGGAGTTTGACCAGCAGGGCCGGCGGAGACCGCGAAAATGGAGAGCCGGTCGTTTCGAACGCCCGGCAGACGGCGGACATGCGCGTTTCGCATCGGGGGCAGAAATCCCTTGGGAAAAGCGCTATATATAGACAAAAGGGACCGGACCAATGCGCATCGAGCGTCGTTTCACCAAGCCAGGACAATCTGCCTATGCGGAGATCGAATTCCGCAAGGCGCTTTCGGAGATCAAGAATCCGGATGGTTCGGTGGTGTTCCGCTTGGACAATATCGACGTGCCGGCGCAGTTCTCCCAGGTTGCAGCCGATATCCTGGCGCAGAAATATTTCCGCAAGGCCGGTGTCCCCGCACGCCTTAAGAAGATCGAGGAGAACGACGTCCCCTCCTTCCTGTGGCGCTCCGTCGCCGATGAGGCGGAACTGGCGAAGCTGCCGGAAGCCGAGCGCTACGGTTCCGAGATCGACGCCCGCCAGGTCTTCGACCGGCTTGCCGGCACCTGGACTTACTGGGGCTGGAAAGGCGGCTACTTCAAGGGGTCGGAGGAAGACGCGCGCGCCTTCCGCGACGAGCTTGCCTACATGCTGGCCACCCAGCGCGTCGCGCCGAACTCGCCGCAATGGTTCAACACCGGCCTGCACTGGGCCTATGGCATTGATGGCCCTAGCCAAGGCCACTTCTATGTCGACCCGTTCACCGGCAAGCTGACCAAGTCGAAATCCTCCTACGAGCATCCGCAGCCGCATGCCTGCTTCATCCAGGGCGTACAGGACGACCTCGTCAACGAGGGCGGCATCATGGATCTGTGGGTGCGTGAAGCGCGCCTGTTCAAATACGGCTCCGGCACCGGCTCCAACTTCTCGCTGCTGCGCGGCGAAGGCGAAAAACTGTCCGGCGGCGGGCGCTCGTCGGGCCTGATGAGCTTCCTCAAGATCGGCGACCGCGCGGCGGGCGCGATCAAGTCGGGCGGCACCACGCGCCGCGCCGCGAAGATGGTCATCGTCGACGCCGACCACCCCGATATCGAGGAATTCATCGACTGGAAGGTGAATGAAGAGCAGAAGGTCGCCTCGCTGGTGACCGGCTCGAAGATCGTCAAGAAGCATCTCGAAGCGATCATGAAGGCCTGCGTCCACTGCGAAGGCAATGGCGACGACTGCTTCGACCCGTCGATCAACTCCGCGCTGAAGCGCGAGATCAAGGCGGCCAAGAAGTCGGCCGTGCCGGAGAACTACATCTACCGCGTCATCCAGTTCGCCAAGCAGGGCTATAGCTCGATGTCGTTCAAGACCTACGACACCGACTGGGATTCGGATGCCTACCTCACGGTTTCGGGCCAGAACTCCAACAATTCGGTGTCGCTGAAGGACAATTTCCTGCGCGCCGTCGAGGACGATGCCGACTGGCACCTGACCGCCCGCAAGGACGGCAAGGTGTTGAAGACGCTGAAGGCCAGGGATCTCTGGGAAAAGATCGGTTACGCCGCCTGGGCGTCGGCCGATCCGGGCCTGCATTTCAACACCACGATGAACGACTGGCACACCTGCGCATCGGCCGGTGCGATCCGGGCGTCGAACCCGTGCTCGGAGTACATGTTCCTCGACGACACGGCCTGCAACCTCGCCTCGATCAATCTGCTGCCCTACCGCAACGCTGACGGCACGATCGACATCGCAGCCTACGAGCACACGGTGCGGCTGTGGACCATCGTTCTCGAAATCTCGGTCATGATGGCGCAGTTCCCGTCGAAGGAGATCGCCAAGCAGTCCTACGAATACCGCACGCTCGGCCTCGGCTATGCCAATATCGGCGGCCTGCTGATGACGTCGGGCATTCCCTACGACTCCGATGAAGGCCGCGCGATCTGCGCCGCACTCACCGCGATCATGACCGGCATGGCCTATGCCACCTCGGCCGAGATGGCCGGCGAGCTCGGCGCCTTCGCCGACTACGACCGCAATGCGCAGAACATGCTGCGCGTCATGCGCAACCATCGCCGTGCCGCCTATGGCGAGAAGCAGGGCTACGAGAAGCTCGCCGTCAATCCGGTGCCGCTGGTCGCTTCCGACCTGAAGCAGCAGGACCTTGCTACCCACGCTAAGGCCGCCTGGGACCGCGCCATCGAACTCGGCGAGGAGCATGGCTACCGCAACGCGCAGGCGACCGTGATTGCGCCGACCGGCACGATCGGTCTGGTCATGGATTGCGACACCACCGGCATCGAGCCCGACTTCGCGCTGGTGAAGTTCAAGAAACTGGCCGGCGGCGGCTATTTCAAAATCATCAACCGCGCCGTGCCGGAAGCGCTGCGCACGCTCGGCTACTCCGAAGCCCAGATCGCGGAGATGGAGGCCTATGCGGTTGGCCACGGCAACCTCAACCAGGCGCCCGCCATCAACCCCGGCGCGCTCAAGGCCAAGGGCTTCACCGACGACAAGATCGCCGCGCTCAACGCAGCCTTGAAATCGGCCTTCGACATCAAGTTCGTCTTCAACCAGTGGACGCTCGGCGCCGACTGGGTGAAGGAGACGTTCGGGTTCACCGACGAGCAGCTCAACGACTTCTCGTTCGAGATCCTGCCGGCGCTCGGCTTCTCCCGCAAAGACATCGAGGCCGCCAACATCCATGTCTGTGGTGCGATGACGCTGGAAGGCGCACCGTTCCTCAAGGCCGAACACCTGGCGGTGTTCGATTGCGCCAGCCCGTGCGGCAAGATCGGCAAGCGCTCGCTTTCGATCAACAGCCACATCCAGATGATGGCGGCTGCACAGCCCTTCATTTCCGGCGCCATCTCCAAGACCATCAACATGCCCAACGATGCGACGGTGGAAGACGCCAAGGGCGCCTACATGCTGTCGTGGAAGCTGGCGCTGAAGGCCAACGCGCTCTACCGCGACGGCTCGAAGCTGTCGCAGCCGCTGAACTCCTCGCTGCTCGCCGATGGCGAGGATGACGAGGATGATGCCGTCGAGCAGCTGCTCGCCGCACCTGCGGCAGCACGTGCCGCACAGATCACCGAGCGGATCGTCGAGCGCATCATCGAGCGCGTGTCGCGCGAGCAGGAAAAGCTGCCCGGACGCCGCAAGGGTTACACGCAGAAGGCCAAGATCGGTGGCAACACCATTTTCCTGCGCACCGGCGAATATGACGATGGCCGTCTCGGCGAGATCTTCATCGACATGAACAAGGAAGGCGCGACCTTGCGCGGCCTTCTCAACAACTTCGCCATCGCCATTTCGCTGGGCCTGCAATATGGCGTGCCACTCGACGAATATGTGCATGCCTTCACCTTCACCAAGTTCGAGCCGGCCGGCATGGTGCAGGGCAATGACGCCATCAAGAGCGCGACGTCGATCCTCGACTACGTGTTCCGCGAGCTGGCGATCTCCTATCTCGGCCGCAACGACCTCGCCCATGTCGACCAGTCGGACTTTTCCAACACCGCACTTGGCCGTGGCATCAGCGAAGGCAAGACCGATGCGGTCTCCAAGGGCCTGACCCGTGGCGCCTCGCCGGTGAAGCTGGTGTCGCGCGTCAGCGGCAACGATCCGAAAGGCTTTGCAGCCCCCTCGGGCGCCCCTGCCCGCTCGGCACCGACCGCCTTCTCCGGCTCCAACGTGCTGGCGCTGAAGCCAGCCAGCGACGAAGCGGTCGCCTACAAGCGCGACTATGAGGAGCGGGCGAAGGAACTGGCCGAGGACATCGCCTTCGAGGAAGCGGCTGCATCCGACGCCACCGCGGGATTGTTCACCGACGCCGCGGCCGTCGAGGCGGCCGAAGCCAAGAAACTCGCCAACGACCGCCGCGCCAAGTCCCTGCTCCAGGGCTACACCGGCAATTCCTGCTCCGAGTGCCAGAATTTCACCATGGTGCGGAACGGGACTTGTGAGAAGTGCGATACGTGCGGCTCCACGAGCGGGTGCAGCTGAGGTCTAGTGCCACCTCGGCTTACAGTTCGACGGCTGGTATCTGGTTGCAACCAAGGGCAGCCATCGCCAATATAAGCATGAAGTCAAAGCCGGCCGCGTCACCGTGGCTGGCAAGCCGTCTGAAGAGGTTGCACAGGGAACACTGAACAGCATCCTCAAGCAGTCAGGTTTGAAGGAGTGATGACATGCGTTACGCGGTGGTGATTGAAAAAGCAGGAAGTAATTTCTCTGCCTATGTGCCGGACCTACCCGGCTGCATCGCGACAGGTGCCACTGTGCCTGAAGTGGAAACCGAGATTCGCGATGCAATACGCTTTCACATCGAAGGTTTGCGAGCCGATGGGCTGGATGTGCCCAAGGGTGTCAGCCTCGCGGAATACGTAGAGGCGTAGAAGGCAATTCACTCAATCGGATCAGGCTCTGATCCCGCCTGCTATCTCTACGGCAACACCTCCAGCGTCTGCTCGTCCTACCCTATCCGCACGAACAGCACCTTGCGCCCCTCACCCGTGGGCACCTCGAAATACTGGATGCCGTCAGGCATTTCGCCGCAGGGCGGCTCGGGGATTTCATTGAGGTCGGCTACTGCTTTCAGTTCTTTCGCGTGGGCGGCGTCGGGGCTGAATGTGTAGCGTTTGACGGCGGCAGGCGCGGCGCCCTCGGTGTAAGGCGTCGGAGTCGATAACTTGTTTGCATCTAGCCATGCCTTCGGCCTGCCCAGATCAAAGCCTCTCAGCATGCCATCTCAGATGGTCGTCCATGAAGCTGGAGATGAAAAGATACGAGTGATCATATCCATCCTGCATCCGCAATTTAAGCGGAATACCCGCTTTGGCGCAGGCCGCCTCAAGCAGCCAAGGCCTCAGCCCGTCGTCAAGAAATCCGTCCGACGTTCCCTGGTCCACCAAAAATTCGGGGAAACGGTATCCGTCGTCGATGAGCGACGTCGCGTCGCAGGTTCGCCACGAGGCCTCATCCTTGCCCAGATACTTCTCAAAGGCCGGTCTCGACCAGCCGGCGGTGCTTGGCTGGGCGATCGGGGCGAACGCCGAACAGCTTTTGAAACGCTGCGGATTCTTCAAGGCAATCGTCAGCGCGCCATGCCCGCCCATGGAATGGCCGGAGATAGCTTGGCGCGCCATATCGGCTGGAAATTCAGCCGCGATGAGAGCCGGCAACTCCTCGGTGACATAGGAATACATGCGATAATTCTTCGCATAAGGTTCTTGCGTCGCATCGAGATAGAAGCCGGCGCCGGAGCCGAACTGCCAGTTGTCTTTTTCATCCGGAATGTCGGCCCCGCGCGGGCTGGTGTCGGGACAGACGACGATCAGGCCAAGCTCGGCGGCTATGCGCCTGTACTCGCCCTTGTCCATTACATTGGCGTGGGTGCACGTCAGGCCTGAGAGATACCACACAACGGGACAAGGCGCCTCCCGCGCCTGCGGAGGTATGAAAACGGCAAAAGTCATGTCGCAACGGCAACTCGTCGACAAATGGGAATAGACGCCCTGCACGCCGCCATGGGCTTTCGTTTGAGAGATGATTTTCATGTGTTCTCCACGTTGCGGGTCGGATGACGGTCGCCCCCTACTGCCAACCAGCGGCAGCACTTGCGTCCTGCCATCCTATGGTTCTTGTGTCGACGGATCTCAGCGCGGAAAAAGAACCTCGCCCATGCCGAGCACTGCGTTATCCCCGCCATATTTGCGCGGTGCGCTCCCCAGAAGCGGCCGTTTCAAAATGCCCTCGGCGATCAGATGATGATCGATGATGGCGGCGAAAACGCTCTCGGGCGCGCCGCATTCGACGAAGCTCGGCGACATGCGTGCCGGCGCGCGATCGAGAAGGATCGAACCGCGACGCATCAGATAGCCGGGCATCTCGCCGGTGCCACCGGCCACCACCAGCGTGCCGGCGATCATGCGGCTGCCGGCAAGGTCGCCGGAGCCTTTCAGCACCGCGATCAGGCCGCGCCGCATGCGGTCCGCCGCGAAGGCGCCCGCCTTGCCCCTGACGATCAACACACCGCCGTTCATGCCGGCCAGTTCCCCCACGAACGGCGCACCGAGGTGGTCGCCGGCATTGCCCGTTATTTCAAGCCTGCCGCCGCGCATGCCGGAGCCGGCGTATGGGCCCGAATTGCCTTCGATCGTCAGCTTGCCACCGCGCATGGCGCGCCCGGCCTGGGCGCCGGCATTGCCAACGAGGCGAACCGACCCACCCCGCATGCCTTGCGCCACAAGGTCAAAGCGCGTGCTTCCGCCCTCAAACACGATGACTGTCGGATCGCTGCCTGCGACGCGAAAAATGTCGCCCACCTTCGATCCGTGCTTCGACATGCCGATCTGGATTCTTTCGACGTCGCGCCTTTCGATCCCGGCCAGCCGCTCCGGCGTCAGCGGCGACAGGTCAAGGCGCTCCGGCGGCTCGGCAACCAGGGTGAAGGTCAGCGCCTTCATGGCAGCATATCCTTCAGCGAGTAGATGAATTTCCCGAGCTTACCGCCGTAATTGCCGGCGCTGATGCGAACCGCGCCTCTTTTCGGTCCTAGATTTATGACAGCCTTGATGCCTGCCTTCATCGCGGCGGCAACTGCATCATTGGTTTCACCATCGATGACGATTTCCAGGACGGCGTTGATGTCAGGACCGATCTCACTCGCGACGACGCCGCGCAGCGTCGGGGCGTAGGCTTCGTTGGCCGAAGCGATCATGCCTTTGTATTTGCCACCTATCTTGGAACCCGAACGGGCAATGCCGCCCGGAAACGGCACGATGGCGCCAGGCACCATGCCGATCGCAGCGACCGCGGCCTCGGCGGCGACCAAAGCGTTGGGGCTGCTTTGCGCCATGACAAAGAAATTGCCGCCACCGACAGCTTCCTTCGTCAGTCCGGTCGTTGCTTCGCACAGGAACTCGCCATCCATGACGGGAATACGCCAAAAATGCCTGTCGCCGATCTTCTTGGAGATTTGCCAGCCGTCGCCGAAATAACGCAGCGCCGAACCGAGCTTGAGCTCGGCGCTGCCCTGCAGTCCGGCAAAGCAGGCGGAACCCGGCGAGGTCAAAACGCACTGGCCGACACGATTGAGCAGTTGTTTCTGCAATTCGTCTGTTCCCATCGCGAAAATCATGACGCGGCAGCCCGGCCGGCCATCCGGTGTGGCCGATGGCGGCAGGTCGAGATCGATTGCCGCTTCGCAGCCGCAACCGATCACCGAGGTGGCGAAGCCGGTCATCGTGATCGCCGCCTGGCGAGCCCATTTCCGGCTCGGCGCGGTGATGACGATGGCGGTTGCGCGCATGCCGAAGGCTTCGGCGAAGGTATCGTCGATCGTCACCCCATTGACGCTCATGTTCGGCATGGCACCTCGCCGAATGGCTGTTCGCGCGCAATCGCGGAATCCGGAAAATTGAACCAGTCCAGCGACAAGCCGTAGCGCTGCTGGTGATAGTCCTCGAGCCGTCGCACCATTGCCTTGTCGACAGGCGGCTTGAGCCTCAATGCCTTGCCCCAGCGGTAATGGATGATTTCCCCGTCTTGCACGACGAGATGGCCATCCTTGAAAACATACGCCGCTTGTCCGAGCATTTTCGCGATACTGCGGTCCCTGCGATAGACAGCGATGTCGGCTATTGCACCGGCGCCGAGATGGCCTCGATCCGTCAAGCCGAGCAGCTTGGCCGGCGCCGCGCGCGTCATGATGGCGATTTCCTCGAACGTGTATTCGCGGTCGATTGCGGCCAGGGTAGAGAGCGCCAGGGCGGATCGTGAAAGTCCGGCGGTCATTTCGGCGCGCGCTTCCCGGCTCATCAGCAGTTCGAACAGCGCCGGATAAGCGGTAAAAGGTGCACCGTTGGGATGATCGGTGGTGAAGAACACACGCCAGGGATCGTCGATCAGGAGAAAAAGCTCGAGCCCGATCGCCCACTGCATCGTGCCGTAGAAGTCCTTGCCATAGCTGTAGGGCACGATGCCGCCGCCATTGCCGTCACCGTCATGAATGACGGTCTTTTTGGGGTGCGCGCTGCCACGCGCCGAAAACTGCCGCATGACGTCGGAGGAGACCGTGACCGTCTGGCCGAACATGACCTGGCCGATATCGATGGTGACTTCCGGCGTCGCATTGACCAGTTCGGCAAGCCGTGCGGCGGCGGAAGAAAACCCGCGTTTTCCTTCCGTGCCATAGCCATAGAACTGGAGGTGGGCGAGATGCAGCGGCAGCCCATCCGCCGCTGCAATCGTCGCAGCCGCCGTATCCGCCGATCCGGGGCTGCCCAGATTGTTGCAATGGACATGCAGGGGATGCGGCAGGCCAAGACTGTCGACGGCGGCCTGCAGCGTCTTGACGATCTTGCGCGAACTGACGCCATAGGAAGGCACGACATCGTCCAGCGCGAAGGTGCGGACGTTCTCCTTGAAGGCGGCGGCCGCACCGGCGTTGATCACCTTGACCCCAAGCGCTCGCGTCGAAGCGACCGTCCAGGCGACATAGTCTTCGATCATCGTTCGGGGGGCGTCGTCGCGGATCATCGACAACAGGAAATCGTCATTGCCGAGAATGGCAAGGGTCGCTTTGTCGATGATCGGGATGTCAGCCAGTTCGAGATGCGTATGAAGCGCCGCTCCCGGCGACATCGCCGGCTCGACCACCGTCGTAAAGCCCATCTTTGCGTAGAGGCAGCCCGTCTGGAACGTCGACCAGCCGGCATTGGAGAGCGGCGTCGTTGCTGGCCTCACCTGATGGGCGGCGTGCTGTTCGGGCAAGAGCAGCCGCGCGGTGTTCACATTGCCGCCGCCGATGTGGGAGTGGATGTCGATGGCGCCAGCCATCACGATGCAGCCGCTGGCTTCGATGATCCGGTCGGCCGCCCCTCCCGCCGGCGCCGGAACGATCTTGTCGTCCTTGATCCAGAGGTCGCCCTTGCCGAGACGGCCGTTGACGGGATCGATGATGTCGCCGCCGGCGATTTTCGTCAGCATGGCAGTGGCTCGGCGAAAGCATGGGTAGCGATCAGGCGGATGATCGTCGCGGCGGAGGGCAATTGCGAGGCCGCTTGCGCATCAATCGACCTGAGCGAGCCCGTGCGGCTGGAGTAGACAACCGCATCGTGATCGACCCCAGCCTTGCCGATGGCGATGGTGACTACGGCGCCGGCAACCGGCTCTTGCGTTTTCGTCAACGCAATCAGCGCCATGCGGCGCTTTTTTTCCATCGCTTGAGCCGTTGTGGCGGAGATCCGCAGGTGCAGGTCGGCTTCGCCGGCAGCGATCATGCGCGCCACATCGTAACGCCAGGGATCGAACTCCGGGAAGCCGCGCGCAAAGCCCGTGCGCAGCGGAAAACCTGTCATCCAAGCCGAGGCGAGCGTGCTTCCCCAGCCGTTTTCGTTCGCCGGCAGATGAAGGCCGGATGCGCGCGATTTGCGATTGAGATCGGCGATTAGTCCTTGCAGCATCTCCAAAGCCAAGCCTTCGGCGGCGTGGCCTGAAAACAGGAACACGGGAAAATGCGCGGCCGCCAGAGCTTTGGCGAAATCATTGAAATTCGACACCGGTTGCGATGTACGCTGCCCTTTGTACTGTGCTCTCAGTGCCGCCAGCGTGGCGGCGAGGCTGGCTTGGCCACAGGAAAGTTGCGTTGCCTTGCGCCCGCCGTTCAGCGGCGGCACAGACATCCCGTTTGGACCTACCACGAAGAACGCGCGCTGGTTCCCGGTCGAGAGGTCGGGAACCGTTCCAGCGAGTTCGCCAACAAGACCATGATGGATCCGCGGGAGCTCGCCCACGATCACCACGACATCGGCACGCCGGCGCGTCTCTCCGGGGGCGACGGTCATTGCCCCCGTGTCCGTAAAAAGCGCGGTCTCTCGGGCAAGTGCCGCGCCATCGGCATGGTCGTATGCCGCGCCAGCCCGCTCGGCCAGCGCGATCGCCGCCCTGGTGCCGTCTATATCCGTATCAAAGCTGAAAACCGGGCACCGACTTGACGACAATAGCGACGCGGCATGCGCAGCCGCGTGCTCAATCAGCGCTTCCCGGTTGCCGATCCAAGCAACCGCCATTCGCTAAACTACTTTCTGGTGCCGGCCCGATCCTAGACGAAACTGGATTGGCCGTGAACCCCACCTTGCAGCGGATCAGCGAATGTTTTCATACGCGTCAACAAATTCCGACCCTGCCTAGTCATATTTGACGTAAGCGAAGCGTTGATCGGTCAGCGGAGTGCCTTCCAGCGCCCCGCCTTCCTTGGCCGGCTGCCACTGAACAACATCCTCGATCTTTTTCGCCAACTCGAAATCCTTGTCGGTAATGCCTTTCGCCGCGTGGTTCGTCAGGCGCACCTCGACCCAGGCATAGGAGGCGGTGATATCGGGATGGTGCCACGCCGCCTCGGCGAGATGGCCAACCGTGTTGATGACCATGAGCGTCGATTTCCAGCTGTGGGTCTTGTATTTGCGCCGGATCCAGCCGTTTTCGTAACGCCATTTCGGCAGCTCCTTCTCAAGCCGATCGGCGATCTCGGCTTCCGAATGGACCTTTTCCTTGACTGTCTCGTTCATCTCGACCTCCGCGAATTGCTCGGTCTGTCTATGCGCCGGAGCCGGCAAACACGTGATGCATTCTCTTTGGCTTGCCCCATCGACGAAAACAGTTATCATGGTACCGGGCACCTAAACTTCCATGATGCATCCATGATGCACCCATCGGGGGGCAGATGTCGAATTCTGTTACCATACGAGTGCCCGCTCGCCTGCACCTTGGCTTCCTTGATCTCAATGGCGATGCCGGACGGCGGTTCGGCAGCGTCGGGCTTCCATTGAGCGAACCCGAAACCGTCGTCACCCTGTCGCGGTCCGGCGAGACCATCGTCGAAGACTCCGAGAGCACCCGCGCCAGCGAGCATCTGTCGACGCTCTGCAAGCATCTCGGCATTCGCGGCCAGCACCATCTGGTGGTCGAGCAGTCGATCCCCAGTCATGCGGGTCTGGGGTCCGGCACGCAGATCGCCCTTGCCGTCGCCTCGGCATTGCGCACTCTCCATAATTTGCCTCTGGATATCGTCGGCGACGCCAGCCTGCTCGAGCGGGGCGGCCGATCCGGCATCGGCATCGCAAGTTTCGAAGACGGCGGCGTCATAGTCGACGCCGGCAAGAACGACCGCGGCGGAACGCCTCCGGTCGTCGCGCGGCTGCCGTTTCCGGAAGAGTGGCGCGTCATCCTCATCCTCGACCATTCCGGGCATGGACTGCATGGCGCTGCCGAGGTCGCGGCGTTTCGTTCGCTGCCGCCATTCCCAACGGCAGGCAGCGGGGAGATCTGCCGGAGGGTGCTGATGGGCATTATGCCGGCTCTGGTCGAGCGGGACCTTCCGGCATTCGGCGCCGCCGTCACCGCGATACAGATGCTGATCGGCAGCCATTTCGCCCCGGCGCAGGGCGGCGTGTTCACCTCGAAGCGGGTCGAGATGGCGGCCCACCGTCTCAATGAAGAAGGCGCCGTCGGCATCGGCCAGAGTTCCTGGGGGCCGACAGGCTTTGCCTTCGCGCCATCGCATGACGCCGCACTCAAGTTCGTCGACGCGGTTCGGAAGACGAAAGTTGGAGACGGCCTTGAGATCAAGATCGTCAAGGGCAGGAACTCCGGCGCGAAGATCAGCTCAACCAGGCTGAATCTCGTCGGCAGCTGACGCTCCCGTTTCAGGCAGAAAGGCAAGAAATGGCCCGCAAACACATCCTGCACATGCTGACACCGTTGAAGCAGATGAGCCCCTTCGACGTGAATATGGCGCTCGACGCAGGTTTCGACGCCGTCGTCCCCTATGTCGATGTAAGCCTCGCCGAAGTGACAGGCCTGGTCCAGGACGCGATCTTTTCGCGCCCGCCGGATGCGGGTGTCGACACCGGCATCTTCATCGCCGGGAAGGATGCCTCGTTGGCGCTCGACATGTTCGACGCCGCGAAGAAGGCGATGGTGCCGCCTTTCCAGGTTTCGGTATTTGCCGATCCGGCCGGCTCGTTCACCACGGCCGCGGCGATGGTGGCCAAGGTCGAAAAGGCGCTGGAGAAGAAATTCCAGCGTGGGCTCAGGGATACGAGGGTGGCTGTTTTCGGCGCCACCGGCGTCGTCGGCTTCTGCACCGCCGTCATCGCGGCAGAGGAAGGTGCACGGGTCACACTTGTCGGCCATGACGGCATCGAAAGGGTCAAGCAGATCGCGGCCGAGATCGAAAGCAGATTCAACATCATCGTCGATGCCGCTGACGGATCGAGCGACGCCCGCAAGACAAAGCTGGTCGAGGCAAACGAAATTATCCTGGCTTGCGCTAAAGCCGGCGTCCAAGTGGTCTCCAAAGCCCAATTGAAAGGCAATGACCTGCTTATTGCGGCCGACGTCAATGCTGTTCCCCCGGCCGGCATCGAAGGATTGGCCGTCAATGCCAATGGTGATCCACTCGAAACGGCAAAAGCTGTCGGCATTGGTCCGCTTGCCATCGGCAATGTCAAATATAAGGTCGAATTCGGTCTCTTCAAAAGAATGATCGAATCCGAAAAGACGATCACGCTCGATTTTCAGGAAGCGTTTTCCCTTGCACGCGAGATTGCCAAGTAACGCCGGATCTCTTTTGATCGCGGCAATTTCAGGCCGGGCGCTGGCCGCCGCCGCGCGTCGCGCCGGCTATCGTCCGCTGGTCGCCGATTTCTTTTGCGATACGGACACCGTCGCGCTCGCAGAACGCGCGACGATATTGCCAGGCGACCTGCAGGGGGGCGTCGATGGCGAGCGCATCATCGACACGCTTCGGCGATTGGCTGGCGACGACCTCCCGGTCGCCATTATCCTGGGCTCTGGGTTTGAGCGGATGCCTGAGACCGTGGACAAGATCGCGCGACACTTTCCGCTCGCAGGCAATGGCGGCGGCGCGATCCGCAGGATCAAGGATCCGCAGTTGCTGGCTGATGATTGCGCCGAACTTGGCATCCCGCATCCGCAATTGCGATGGGACCAACCGCCTGATCCGGAGAACTGGGTGGCCAAGACCGCGGGCGGCGCCGGTGGCGGGCACGTCAGACGAGCAACCGGAGAAAGCCCGACCGCCGGCCGCTACTTCCAGCGCTTCGTTGCCGGTCGCAGCATCTCGGCCCTGTTCGTCGGCAACGGGCAAACCGCGCACGTCGTGGGCTTCAGCCAACAATGGACGTCCCCCTCCCCGACAGCGCCCTATCGCTACGGCGGCGCCGTGCGGTTGAGACGCTTCGATCGCAGACAGGCGGCGCTCATCGGCGGTTGGCTCTCAAGTCTGACGCGGCGCGCTGGCCTGGTTGGATTGTGCAGCGCCGATCTCATCCGCGGGCCGGATGGCTACAAGTTCATCGAGATCAATCCGAGGCCGGGCGCCACCCTCGACATTTTCGACGATGTCGAAGCGCCATTGATCGAAGCGCATCTGCGCGCCGCGACGGGTCAGGTCTTCCGCTTGCCGCGCTTCGTCGATTCGATGGCGTCGATGGTGACTTACGCCGCGACGCCAATCACTCACTTTCCGTCGATCGCCTGGCCTGAATGGACAGCGGACCAGCAGTCGGCTGGCACCCGTCTGATTGCCGGCGACCCTGTCTGCACGGTCTTCGCACGCGGTCCGAGCGTCCAATCGACCAAGCGGCTCATCAAGGGACAAGCCAGTCAATTGCAACTCCAATGGGAAGGAGACCGGACATGAAAGACGGTTCGGCATTCCTGAACGACAATGCACAGCGCATCGTTGACGGCATGATCGGCGACGCCGAACGCCTGCGTATCGTCGTCTCCACGGGGCCATTGGGCGAGCGCCTGATCGATGCCGGCGCCAAGACCGTCGGCAGCGTCGAAGCCGGGCTGCGCATGGCTGAGGCCGCGATGGGCGGTCTCGGCAGCGTTTCGGTGTTCATGGATCGCGCGTCACAGCAATGGCCGTTCACCGTCGAAGCGCGATCTTCGCAGCCGGTGCTAGCCTGCCTGGGCAGCCAGTATGCGGGCTGGAACCTGTCTGGCCAGGACTATTTCGCCATGGGATCTGGACCGGCGCGGGCACTCGCCCGGGTCGAACCGCTGTTCGAAACACTTTCCTATCGCGACATCGCATCGTCCGCGGTGCTTATCCTGGAGACCGCCGAACCGCCTCCCCGCGCGATCGTTGAGAAAGTGGGCAAGGCAACTGGACTGGCGACGGAAAAGCTCACCTTCCTCTATGCGCCGACACAAAGCCTTGCCGGCGGCGTGCAGATCGTTGCGCGCGCGCTCGAGGTTGCCCTGCACAAGATCAACGATCTCAAATTCCCGCTGGAGAACGTTGTCGATGGCATCGGAACGGCTCCGATCCCCGCCCCCCATCCGGATTTCCTGACCGCCATGGGCCGAACCAACGATGCCATCATCTATGGCGGCAGCGTCCAGCTCTTCGTGAAAGGATCCGCGAAAGAAGCTGGCAAACTCGCGGAAAAACTCCCAAGCAGCGCCTCACGGGACTACGGCCAACCCTTCGCCGAGATCTTCACGCGGTTCAAGGGCGATTTCTATGCCATCGACCCGCTGCTGTTCAGCCCGGCCGAAGTGATCGTGACAGCGATCGAAACCGGCGATACGTTTCGCGCCGGTGGGCGTGATCTGAAGATGCTCGAACGGAGTCTCGGCTAAGAGGATGGCGGTGCAAAGGGATTCGTCCGTCATTCGCCTGCCCGACGACTGCATTTCGTGCAGCCCTGCCGCGGACGCGGCAATGAGGGCGTGGAATCGCTCGCGCCGCCGACATTCCCGCACCCGAGAGGCCACATGATCCCTCGCATCCTGATCGTCAGCGACAAAGTGGACACCGGCTCCAACGGCCTGGCGGCAGGGCTTGGTCGGCGGGGCGCCGCCGTTGCAGCCGCGCCGCTGGCGGCTATCGCATTCGACACCGGCAGCCCGAGCGGGCTTTCGATCCCTGGCTTCGGCGGCACGCTGCCCGACGCCGTGCTCGTCCGTTCGATCGCCGCTGGATCGTTCGAAGCGATTACCCGGCGCCTCGGCGTGCTGCACGCGTTAAGCAGACTGTCGGTTCCCGTGTGGAATTCCGCGCAGGCGATCGAGCGCTGCGTCGACAAGTCGATGACGACATTCCTCTTGAAAAATGCCGGCCTGCCTACGCCACGCACCTTTGCCGTAGAAGGACTTGCCGTCGCCGAGGAGATCGCGGCGCAAGAGCTTCCGCGGGGACCGCTGGTGCTGAAACCATTGTTCGGGGCGCAAGGCCGCGGGATAAAGCTGATCCGCACGCTCTCGGACCTGCCGGCCGCAGAAGAGGTGAACAGCGTCTACTACCTTCAGCAATATGTGTCGCGTGCCGGTCCGCCTTTCCGGGATTTTCGCGTCTTTGTCTGCGCCGGCGAGACCGTGGCGATGATGAGCCGCATCAGCGACGACTGGATCACGAACGTCAACAGGGGCGGCGTGCCGGAACAGGTTTCCGAACATGGCAAGGCGGAACTGGCCTCGCTGGCTGTCGCCGCGTCAGCTGCGGTCGGCGCGGATTTTGCCGGCGTGGACATCGTGCGGGCTGACGACGGCAATCTGCTCATACTCGAAGTGAACAGCATGCCCGCCTGGTCGGGATTGCAATCGGTGGTCGCCGTGAACATCGCCGAAGCAATCGCCGATGCCTTGCTGAAACTCCTGGCCGACCGCGCCGAAGCGGCCGCCGCGCCGCGGCCCTACCGTTTCGCCGCGCCTGCGAATTCGTGAGGGCCGCTAGGTTGGCGCTATCGCGTGAACGCCTCCGGGCCAGCTACAAGGATGCCTGCAGGATGGAGATCGAAGCCCTCAAACCGGGCAACGTCCATCTGTTCGCCGACGGACACGGCATGTCGGCCGCTCAATTCATGATGAGTGCGGAGGTTTCTTCCGGGCCGCTGACCGATCCTCGTCTGCCGGTCGGACAGCGCATGCTGGAGGCGGTGCGCGCGACCCGACTGGCGGTCGCAACCAATACCAATCTCGGAATCATCCTTCTGACAGGGCCACTGATATGCGCCGCCGAAATGAGCGGTGACAGACTGCAGGACAATCTCGACTCGCTGCTTCGGGCTTTGAGCGTGCAGGATACCAAGGCGGTGTTCGAGGCGATCGTCACGGCCGCGCCAGGTGGCCTCGGAGAAGCCGCCAACGATGTGCGGCAGGAGCCGAAGATCCATTTGCTGGACGCGATGCGGGAGGCCACCGACCGCGACATGATCGCCCGCCAGTACGGCAGCTGTTTCGGCGACGTGTTCGGGGTCGGGCTCGCGGCGCTGGATGGAGCGTTGGCACGTGGAGAAACCGGCATGTGGCCGACGATATTCGTCTACATGGCGTTTTTCGCCGACTTCCCCGACAGCCATGTGATGCGCAAGCACGGCGTTGACGTCGCAAATCAGGCGCGGCAGGAAGCCGTTGCCGTCCAGGCGGCGCTCCATGCCGAGGGCGACGAACCGTCTCGCATTCGCCTGCTCATGGAGTTCGACCGTCGGTTAAAGGCCGACAACATCAATCCCGGCACCTCGGCCGACCTCACCGTGGCTACTCTTTTAGTCCACACCCTCGCCCTCACCTTGCATAATCGCGGCGTTGGTGCTTGACTTCCAAAAGCGGAAGCTGTGCTTCCGCGGCTATCTAGCCAACCGGTCCGGGCAAATCCGGACGCTGCCAACAAGGATAGCTGTCCATCGAGCGCCTGCTCGGTTGCAGCGTCCGTGGACACCATAATTGTGTCTTGGAGGAAATTGGCATGGCAAAAATCTCAAAGGTTATGGTCGGTGAATCGCTGGTGGGAGACGGCAACGAAGTCGCGCATGTCGACCTGCTCATCGGCCCGCGGGGGAGCGCGGTCGAAACGGCATTCTGCAACGCGCTTACCAACAACAAGGACGGCTTTACTTCGCTTTTGGCGGTGATCGCGCCCAATCTTCAATGCAAGCCCAACACCGTGATGTTCAACAAGGTCACGATCAAGGGCGCCAAGCAGGCGGTCCAGATGTTCGGCCCGGCGCAGCACGCCGTGGCAAAGGCCGTGCAGGACAGCGTCGCGGACGGGACCATTCCGGCCAACGAAGCGGACGACGTGTTCATCTGCGTCGGGGTATTCATCCATTGGGACGCGGCGGACGACGCCAAGATCCAGAAATACAATTACGAGGCGACAAAGGAAGCTATCCAGCGCGCCGTTGCAGGAACGCCGACCGCCGCCGAAGCAACGGCCCAGCGCGACAAGGTCAAGCATCCGTTCGCAGCCTAGACAAGAGACAGCCCCGCACAGGAAAAACCCTCTTCTGAGACGGATGGTCTGTTGCGCCGGCTGAAAAAGGTTCTGGGCTTTTGAAACGTCAACTCCCGAAGGGCGCTCGCCCTTCGGGAGTTGACGAGCGACGATTGTCAGGCGCCGAGTGACGCGAGGCGGCCGGGGGTGAGCGTAGCGTTGTGCAATGAGGTTGCGACCAGCGCCGCGGCGACACCCATCGCGGACAAGGCGCTGATGTCGGTCTCATCTCGGACGCCGCCGGCCGCGATGACGGCGCGATTTCCGGCCTTGGCCTTGACCTCCTGCAACCGCCCGAAGTCGGGACCGGCGGCCGCACCGACCTTGGCCAGCGTCATGACAATCACCTTTTGCGGCCAAAGCTCGGGCTCATCGAGAAGAGAACGCGGTCCGCAAAAACTATCGCCGACGAAATCAAGGGACAGGATGAGATCGGGATGATCGCGAAAACGCCGCAGCAACATGTCGTCCCGCTGCGATTCAGAGCCCAAAACAGGAGACAGCGAGCGTTCGGCAAGCGCCGCCAAAAGTGTCTTTTCGTCGGCCACACCGGCATCGACCCAAAGTTCCGGCGGCTCCGCCATCGTCCTCAGCCGGGCGAGTGCGTCGCTGTTTGGCACACCGCCTTCGATAGCGTCCAGATCCGCGATGTAGAAGGTCGAAAAAGGATAAAGCCCACGCAGTCCTTCAGCGACCGCGACGACATCAGGGCTTCGGCTGAGCGGCGTAACGATCGGCCTGTAGCGATCGCGTTTTCCCTGCTGGGCGCGAACCACCACGCCGTCTTTCAGGTCGAGAACCGGAATGATACGCAACGCTTTTTTCACCGACCAATTGCCCCCGTCATGAAAGCTTGAAGCGTGGAAAAAAGAAAGGGCATCATTGCCGGTTTCGACATTGGCGGCGCACATCTGAAGGTGACCCGCGCACAAGACGGTCGCATCGTCGAGGCGGTAACGATCGCAACGCCGCTCTGGCAAGGGCTGCACAAGCTGGCTTCAGCCCTCGACGAAACGGCTCCGATCTACGCGGGTGCGGATCTCAACGCATTCACCATGACAGGCGAACTGTCGGACATCTTTCCGTCTCGCGATGTCGGCGTAGCGGCTCTGCTGGGTCAGATTTCCACCCATTTCCCCACAGACAAAAAGCTGGTCTATGCCGGACCATCCGGTTTCGTCGGGGTCGAGCGGGCAGCGCAGCTAGGCGCCGATGTGGCTTCCGCCAATTGGCACGCGACAGCCTTATTGGTGGCAAAACTTGCCGGCGATGCCCTGTTCGTCGACATGGGCTCCACCACCACCGATATCATCGCCATCAAGAACGGCGCCGTGGCCAATGACGGCTACACCGACGCCGGACGGCTTCTAACCGGCGAATTGGTCTATACCGGCTTTACCAGAACATTCCTGTTCGGCGTAGCCTCGTCGGCTCCCGTCCGTGGCAGGCTAACGCCGCTGATGAACGAGTATTTCGCCTCAATCGCCGACGCTCACCGCATCCTGGGCGTGCTCGACGAGGACGACGACAGGCACCCTCCCGCCGACGGCAAGGAAAAGACCGTGGATGGCTCGATCGCGCGGCTGGCGCGCATGGTCGGGCGCGACGCCACTGACCTTACCCCGCCGGAATGGGGTGAAGTCGCGCGCTGGTTCAGCGAGCAGCAACTGCGCAAAGTGCACGATGCAGCGTCGCTGGTTGCCGGAACCCTGCCTCGGGATGTCCCGATCGTCGGCGCCGGAATCGGCCGCTGGCAGATCAGGCGACTGGCAGAACGCATGGAACGCAGTTACATTGATTTCGCCGACATCATCCCCGCTGATGACACCATTCGCGGGCAAGCGAGCAGCGCGGCACCCGCGTCCGCGGTGGCGCTTTTGGCGGGATATCCTTCGTAAGCAGGTTGCGGCGCCCGCGCCTATGCTCGCGCGTCCTCGCTACCGGAACTTTTGGCGGTCAAGTGATCGCTGACACGCTGCATCAGCCAGCCCCAGGCTTCCTTTTCACCGTCGCCTGCTGTCTTTTCGATGGCGATCGAAAGGTAGGCGATTTCCGCCTCGATCTTGTCGCGCGGCAGCATGCCGAGCCGGCTGACCAGGATGGCCAGCTCAAGCACCGCCGCCTTGGCTCGGTTGAGGCCGGTGAACGGCGCAAGCGCTTCCTCCCGCACCACGCGGCAGAAATGGCGGGGGCGCACGCCATTGTCATCGACTGCCTGGACTTGGAGCCCCGAATACGCCAGCGCCGCCTCGAGCCTCGGCACCGGAAACCCGTCAACCGGAACGATTGGCCAATGCTTGCGGCCTGTCAGGCAGCCGGCAAAGACACGCACGTCGTCGGTATAATTGGCGATGGCGAACGGCACTTCGGCGAGATTGTCGAGCGTGACCGACGGCCGGAACGGCGCAATCACCCAGCCGTCATTCTCGGCAATGATGCCGATCGGCGCGATGTGGACGTTGCCTGCCTTGTTGACCGTCGTGATGATCGATTCGCGGATGTAGGGCATGGTCCTAGCGCTCTTTCCTTGCGCGGAGCGTCTTGCCCGGCTCGGCAAGACGGGTACGGTCGGTTTCGGGAGCCGGCGCGGCAACGCCCCATGCGAGCGGCTCGTCCTGCACATAACGCTTGCCGAGGCGCCACGCGATCTCGGCCTTCATCAGTTCCGCGCCGAGGTAAAAAGCGTGTGCGCCATCGGCGTTGACGTCCAGCCCGGCAAAAAGTTCGAACGCATCCGTGGCAACTGCATGCCCTTTGCTATTGAAAACATGGATGCCGTCCTCCGCTACCGCGATCCGGAAGTTGGCATCGCGCACCTGGACCGCCAATGCCTCGATATCGTCGGTTGAGGCTGTGAAAGGCTTGCGATCGTGGACCTGCAACAGGCCTGGGTGATAGCCGCGCGGCAAGGCGCCGTCCGTGCAAGCAGCCAACATGACGCGGCGGGCGATATCGTGCTCCTCGATCGTCCGCACCGTGTGTGGGCTGACATGCACCGCCAGCACGTTTCGGATCCGGAGTTCCGAGCAGAGTCCCGCTAGAACGGCCGTAACACCAGAACTGTCCGCGTCGGTCAATTCGGTGAGATTGCCGGTGCCCATCAACAATTCGACGTCCGGCCAGCGGCGCCGCGCCTCGATGAAGCGCCCGAGTGAAACGGCGAAGCCGAAATGGATCGGGTCGAGCACGGGATCGGCAATGAAGGCGATACCGGCCTTTTGCGCGGCTTCGATGGCCCGGCCGAGCGAATCCAGATCGCCAGGCGTGGAAGGTATCAACACTGCCGTAGCCCTATGATCGAAGATCAACGGCAGCGTGTTCTCATCGAGGCTGAGAAGATAGTCCGCGCCGGCGCGTGCCCCGATCGTCAGTTCGTCCACGCTGGCCGAATCGACGCTGACCATAAATCCCCGTGCCTTGAGCGCTCGCACAGCCTCCGCCAGCAATGGAAACGGCGTCTCCGGCAGGCAGCCCAGATCGATGACATCGGCGCCGGCCGCAGCTAGCATCGAGGCCCTCGCCATCAGTGCCTCGACCGACAGCATCGGCGCATCGACGATCTCGGCGAAGATGCGCATATCGTGACGCGTCAGATCCGGCGGTTTGCCCGCCCGGCCAAGGAAGGCCGGAAGGTCGGCGATCTCGTCGGGGCCGCGCACAAAAGGCACGCCGAAATGCTCCGACAGGTGCTCGATGTTTCCCCGATAGCGTCCGGGTAGGATGACGCGGTCGGCGTCTCCTGTCAGAGTGAGCCGACGCTTCACAATGTCCTCGCTCATCAGCGCGGCGACCTTGACGCCGACGTCGACGATTTCCCACGCGAATTCGGTTCTGCCCAGCCCGGCCAGCAGCCGTTCCAGCCGCGCCTTGGCCAGATGGCCGGTAAGAAAAACCAGCCGCTCAGCCATCGCTTGCGAGTTCGGCCTGTCGCCGTGTGAGCGAGGCTTCGAGATCAGCGAGCGACTCGACCACCTGGGTCCGCTCGAAACTCTTCAACTGCTCGGTATTTTCCAGATCGATCCTGCGCGGATAGACCTTGACCAGCCCGTGCGGTGCCTGGGTTTCGAGTTCCGGTGCGGTGTCGCAAGCAAAGACGATGGCTGGCACACGGCACTTTCCCGCTTGGGCAAAGACATTGGTGGCGAGCGTGTCGGAAATGCCATGCACGCATTTGGCGACCGTGTTGGACGTGGCCGGCGCCACCACGACCGTGTGATAGACACCGTGGTAGAATTCGCCGACCGGGATCGCGCTCGCGGTCTTGTCGTGCAGCACGCGCGTCGTCTCCGGGAAATCAAGTTTGAGCTTGTACATGCGCAGCACTTCGTTGGCGGCCTTCGACACGAAGACATCGCAATGTTCGAGTTGGCGAACAAGTGCGAAGCTCTCCGTAAAAAAATGCCCGGAACCCGTCAAAACCCACGCCCAGCGCGGCACATGCAGCTTCACCATCGGCTATCCCGCCTTCTTTGCCGACGACCCTGTAGAAGCCACGATCCTGATGCCGGGCAGCTTGCCTAACACGAGCATCGCGCCGGCCTCGGCAGCATCCTTCGGACCGGCGAGATGGAAATCGACGCCGTCAGGCAGCATGGCGGCAAAGCCTGGGTCGACAATGCCTCGGGTCCTCAGGCTGTCAGCGGTATCGCTGTCGAAGAATGCACCGGTCTGCTTGATAAGCAACAGCGCGTTTGCGCCAAGCTTACCGGCAAGCCAGGCGGCCAGAGAATCGGAGGTAATGTCCCAGGAGGCCGGAACATCCAGCGCCGGCAGTGCCAGTGACGACGGCAGCCACACCGGAACCTTCCCCGCCTCCAACGCTCGCCCGATCTCATCCAGCGACCGTGCCGGCGTCAGCCTTTCGTCCCGGTCGAGGATGACATGGCCGAACTGTTCCATGGCCAGGATCGCCATGGCATGTGCGGCGGTGTCGGAAAAATCCATGCGTGTCTGCGTCTCACGCACATGATCGGCAAAGAGCCCGCCGCCGGGCACGATGACGATCGGCAGCCGGGAACCCGCCAGCGCTGCGATCCAGCTCTTCATCTCCGCCGCGTGGGCCGTGCTGCCGCCAAGCTTGACGATGGCCCGTCGGAGCATTTCGGGGCGTTCCTGGCGCGGCCGGAAGACAACGCTTCGGTCTTCTCGGCCAGCGGTGCCGGAGGCAGCGCCGCGTCCCGCCGATTGGCGCTTGCGTTCGATCTCGACGCCGACACCGCCAGGACCGAGCTCGAGCTTTTCCACCCTTACCGTAACGCGCACGACCCGCTGGTTCTCCAGGACGTGCGCTGCCACCTGCTCGGCCAAAGCCTCGCTGAGCTGGATATGGCCTCGCGCGACGATGGTGCGAATGCCGTCCATGATGATGTCATAAGAGAATACATGGCGCATGTCCTCGGGATGGTCGGTGATTTGCAGCACGTCGGCGGTCACATCAAAGCGCACTTTTTGAGTATGGCCATGCTCGAAGCTGTAGGCGCCGATCTGGACCGGCAGAACAAAATCCCGCACAAAAGTCCTGTCCGTGCCCAGTGTCGGGTCGGTGTCCGGCGAATAGCCTCTCGCCGCCAACAGGCGATAGTCGATACTCAATTGACCGCCGGTCCCGGATTCCGTCGGGATCAACTCTCGAATCTGCGAGACCGCCTCGGCGCTGATCGAACTCGTGCGACCGGAATGGCCACACAGCGCCCCCCGAAAGCCGAGAAAATCCGGAGCGAAAGGCAATAGGCGCGGAATATCCGGAGCTTCCAACGATCCACTCAGGCCTGCCATCAGACCGAGCGATTTCGTGCGATCGACGAATCCCGGAATACGCTCCGGCGGCAGATGATCGAGCAGCCGGCCCTTCCCCTTTTGCGCGGTATCGACCATCACGCCATGGAAGCGATGCCTGGCGAACATCGGCAGAAGCTCGAACTCCGGCGCCAGATCGGCAAACAGCACGGCAATCAGCTTCGTTCGTGCAGCGAGCGGTTCGAGCGCTTCTACGCAGGCAGAGATATTTGCCGAAGGGAAAAATCCGATCTTCACATAGTCGACGCCGGTCGCCGCGATCTCTTCGGCCTTGATGCGGATCGTTTCGGGCTCCATCGGCAGGTCGCCGCAGACCGCGCTGACCGGAGCCCGACCAGCGATGAACGAAATGGTTCGGCGCATGGTTTCCGTGGACACCGCGCCCAGGGCTCCCGCCTTCGGGTCCTTCAGGTCGACGATATCGACACCTCCAGAAAGAGCGATCTCCGCCTCTTCGATGCCGGTGACGCTTGCCAGCATTCTGGTCATTTGAACAGTTTCTCCAGTTTGGAGGACAAGACGTTTTTATAAAGGCGGTCGATGCCCCTGCGCCACGTCTCGTCGGTGTTGCCACGCGAATCGACGCTGGCGACTTTCCGCACCGTTCTGGCAGGCGCGAAAAGTCGTCCGATAGGGTTTGATAAATTTTGCGGGTCGGCTAAGTTGATCATGGGCACCTTGACTTGGCGCGGGTCCGGCAACAGTCGAACCTTTGCGCAAGAATGGGTAATTACTATCGATGACGAGCGCGGTGCCAGGCACTCTCGCTGCCTTTTTGTGCTTTTTTTCCCTGACCGTCAACGTTTCCGACGCGACAGGCCAGGAAACGGTGGCGAAGCCGGAAAAAAAGACAACTGAAATCAAAATAGGTTATTTGCGGGCCTACGCACCGCAATTGACGCTTTCCATGCTCGACCTGCCGCCACGTGACGAAGGTGTCGCCGGCGCCGAGGTGGCAATCGGCGACAACAACACGACGGGAAAGTTCACCAACCAGAAATTCAGCCTGGACGTGACCGAGATCAAACCCGAAGGCGACGCGGTTCGGGCATTCGAGGACCTGATCGCCAAAGGCGACCGCTATGTGGTCGCCGATCTTTCAGCAAAACAATTGCTGTCGATCGCCGACATCGCCCGCGAAAAAGGCGTGCTGATCTTCAACGTCGGCGCGACCGACGACAGCCTTCGCGAGGAGGACTGCCGCATCAACGTTTTCCATATCGCGCCGACGCGCAGCATGCTGGCCGATGCGCTGGCGCAGTATCTCATGGTGAAGAAGTGGCCGAATTGGGTGCTGCTCTATGGATCGCATGAGCAGGATCATCTTTACGCCGATGCGTTGCGCCGCGCGGCGACCCGCTTCGGCGGCCAGATCGTCGCCGAGAAGGAATTCAAGGATACCGGCACAGCCAGGCGCACCGACACCGGCGCCACGCAGATACAGCAGCAGATTTCCGTGTTCACGCAAGATCTCCCGGAGCATGACGTGGTGCTTGTCGCCGACGAAAGCGAGGTTTTCGGGACCTACGTGCCCTATCGCACCTGGACGCCGCGGCTGGTCGCCGGCACGGCCGGTCTGGTTGCATCGTCGTGGCATCCCGCCAGCGAACAGTGGGGCGGCATCCAGATGCAGAGCCGCTTCCTGAAGACGACGAGCCGGCGGATGCTCTCCAAGGACATGTCGGCCTGGACGGCGGTGCGTGCCGTCGGCGAGGCCACCACGCGCACCAACGGCGACGATGCGAAAAAGATCAGCGACTACATGCGCTCTGACGATTTTTCGGTTGCTGCTTTCAAGGGGCAGAAGCTGACCTTCCGCAAATGGAACCTCCAGCTTCGCCAGCCGATCCTGCTTGGCGATACCAAGTCCGTCGTCTCGACATCGCCACAAGAGGGCTATCTTCACCAGGTCTCCGAACTCGACACGCTCGGTGTCGATCAGCCGGAAACGAAATGCGCTCTCAAGTAGAGTCAATCGGGAGGAATTTGCGTGCAGAAACGAGCTTGCGCATTCGCCATTCTCGCGGCCGGCCTGACAGTCAGCCCCGCATCGGCCTATACGGCCTACGTTTCCAACGAGAAGGACAACACGATGACCGTCGTCGACACGGCGACGATGCAGGTGATGAAGACCGTCGAAGTCGGCCAGAGGCCGCGCGGCATCACCATCTCGCATGACGGCAAGTTCGTCTACCTATGCGCCAGCGATGACGATACGGTCCAGATCATCGATACCGCGACGCTTGAAATCGTCGGTACGCTGCCATCCGGCCCCGATCCCGAATTGTTCGTGCTCTCGCCGGACGGCAAGACGCTTTATGTCGCCAATGAGGACGATAATCTCGTCACCGCCATCGACGTCGAAAGCAAGCAGGTCCTGGCCGAGATTCCGGTCGGCGTGGAACCGGAAGGCATGGGTGTCAGCCCCGATGGCAAGACCATGGTCAACACTTCGGAAACCACCAGCATGGCGCATTTCATCGACACCGGCACGCATGAGGTGACCGACAACGTGCTGGTCGACACGCGCCCGCGCTTCGCCGACTTCAAGCCCGACGGCACGCAGGTCTGGGTCAGCGCCGAGGTTGGCGGCACCGTCAGCGTCATCGACAACGCCAAACGCGAAGTGGTGAAGAAGATCCAGTTCGCGATTCAGGGACTGCGGGCCGAAACCATCCAGCCGGTAGGCATCGCCATCAGTGCCGATGGCAAGAAAGCCTATGTCGCGCTCGGCCCGGCGAACCATGTCGCGGTGATCAATACCGATACCTACGAGGTGGAGAAATACATCCTCGTCGGCCAGCGCGTCTGGCATCTGGCCTTCACGCCCGACCAGAAAACGCTAATCACCACTAATGGCAATTCCAACGATATCACCTTCATCGACACGGCCACCGACGAGCCGGTCCAATCGCTCACCGTGGGCCAGCAGCCCTGGGGTGTGGTCATTTCGCCCAAATAGCAGACATTGATCATCGGGAGGTCAAGACATGAAACTTTGCCGCAGGTTTTTCTTCGCCGCGCTCGCCGGATTTGTCCTTGCTCCGATCGGAGCAAGCGCCGACGACGCAACACCAAAACCGTCGCGTGCCAGCAAGAACCTGCCGGAATTGATTATCGGTTCGGCCGATTCCACCTATGCCGTCAATCAGAAGGACTTCGAGCTGATCGCCGGCCAGGGGTATCGCTGGAAGATCACCTCCAAAGGCGGTTTCGAATACAAGTTCGTGACCGACCTCTTCCGCAATGTCTGGATGGACCAGATCGTCATCAACGATTTGGAAGTGCATATGGACGGCGGACCAGCCTGGCTGGAATTCGACGATGCGGGAACGATCCAGGTGCAGTTCCATACCGTTCGCCCGGGCGAATATACCTGGTCGGTTCCCGACCTTGCCGACAAGGGACTGAAGGGCAAGATTACGATCAAGTGAGACAAAGGCGACCAGGGCGCCAGATAGCCAACGCGTCCTGAAGGAGCGACCCGGCATGCAGCATATGAGGACAAACGGTCCGGGAGAAGAGGTGGCGGCGCTCGATGTCGGCGCCGTCAGCCATTCCTATGGCCAGAAGCGGGCGCTCAACGACGTCTCCTTCTCGATCGCGCCGGCGACTTTCACCGTTCTGCTCGGCCTCAACGGGGCCGGCAAGACAACGCTGTTCTCACTGATAAGCCACCTCTACGACACGCGTCACGGATCGATCCGCATCTTCGGCCATGACATTCGCCGCGCGTCCGGCGAAGCACTCAGACGGGTCGGCATCGTGTTCCAGGCACGCACGCTCGACCTCGACCTCAGCGTCTACCAGAATCTCTCCTACCACGCCTCGCTGCATGGCATTGGCGGACGCGAAGCTCGCCAGCGCATTGCCGCGCTGCTTGAAACGGTCGACATGCAGGGCCGCCAGCACGACAAGGCACGCAGCCTCTCCGGCGGTCAGATGCGACGCATCGAAATCGCCAGGGCGCTGCTTCACCGACCTTCCCTGCTCCTGCTTGACGAGGCGACCGTCGGCCTCGACATCGAATCCCGCGCGGGCATCCTCGCCACCATCCGCAAGCTCGTCCAGGCAGAGGGCATCGGCGTGCTCTGGGCCACGCATCTGATCGACGAAGTCGAAGACGCCGACCATGTTGTCATACTGCGGCGGGGTGATCTGGTCGCGAGCGGCAAGGTGTCGGATGTGACCCGTGCGAACGGTGGAAATTCGATTCGCGAAACCTTTTCGAAGCTCAGCCGCGTCGATGCGGCGGGCATGGCGGAGACGTCGCCATGAGCGCTCCTGCGATGCCTGGAAAGGTCGCCGGCATCATGCCGGTGCGGTCTGAGCCATTCGGCCTGCGCCACTATCTCATTTGCCTGAAAGGCGTCGTCCTGCGCGAGTGCCTGCGCTTCCTGCACCAGCGCGAACGCTTCATTTCCTCGCTGGTCCGGCCGCTCGTCTGGCTGTTCATCTTCGCCGCCGGCTTTCGCCAGGTGCTCGGCGTGTCGATCATCCCGCCCTACAAGACCTATGTGCTCTACGAGGTCTATATCACACCGGGCCTTTGCGGCATGATCCTGCTGTTTTCCGGCATGCAGTCTTCGCTGTCGATGGTCTACGACCGCGAGATGGGCAACATGCGCATCCTGCTGGTCAGCCCGTTTCCGCGCTGGTTCCTGCTGGTGTCGAAGATGCTGGCCGGTGTGGCCGTATCGATCGTGCAGGTCTACGCGTTCCTGATCGTTGCCTGGTTGTGGGGCGTCAAGGCGCCGCCACTCGGCTACCTCTACGTGCTGCCGGCACTGTTCCTGTCGGGCATGATGCTTTGCGCGCTCGGTATGCTCTTGTCTTCGCTGATCAAGCAGCTCGAAAACTTCGCCGGCATCATGAACTTCGTCATCTTTCCCGGCTATTTCGCGTCTCCGGCGCTCTATCCCTTGTGGCGCATCCAGGAGGCGAGCCCGCTGCTCTACAAGATCTGCCTCTGCAACCCGTTCACCTATGCCGTCGAACTGATCCGCTTTGCCTTCTACGGACAGATCGAATGGCTGTCGCTGGGCGTCGTCGCCGGCTGCACGCTGCTGTTTCTGGGCGGCGCCATCATCGCATACGATCCTTCGCGCGGTTTGGTGATCCGCAAACAGGACATGGGAGGAAACGCCTGATGGCGCGAATGAGGCTTGCTCACACTCTGGTTCTGGTCGCCACGCTTGCCTCGATGGGGAGCGCCGGCGCGGCAAACACCGATCCCGACTGGCCCTGCATGCAGCGTAAGGTGCCACAGCTCTCGCTTGGCCAGATCTGGAATGGGCCGGAGCTTCCTGCGACCGCGAAAGATTGGGCGAAGGATGCCCGTGTGTCGGCGCTTGTCGAGGCGGTGGCGGCCCGGCGGACGCCGGTTGCCGAAGCCCAGAAAGAGATCAAGGATTTCGCGACTTCCCTGTCGGCCGAGCAGGTCGCACCAAAAATGACGATGCTGGTGCAGGGAATGTTCGACCATATGGACGCCGAGCGTTCGCACGTGATCTCCGGCATCTCCCGCTATGCGCACAAACAGCTCGAAATGGCGGCACAGTTGCGCAAGGAAGCATCCGAAGTCGACGCGCTGCGCGCCAAGGCCGATGCGGATCCGGACGAAGTCGAACGGCGAACCGACCAGCTGAATTTCGCGACGCGAATTTTCACCGAACGGGTCCAGTCGCTGACTTATGTCTGCGATGTGCCCACGATAATCGAGCAGCGGCTTTACCAGTTGTCGAAGACCGTCTCGGAAACGCTCGTCGTGAAGAAATAGACCTTGGCGCCTGCCTCATGACCCCCTGCCAGGCAGCACACGCCAGCGCTGCACGAAATAACCGGGATGCGTCTCGATCCACCGAGCCACCAGCGGCTGCGCCTGCATGAAGGCAGTCCCGGGATTCATCGCCAGACCGTCTGCCATTTGTTCGCGTTGTTCGCAGGTCCGCGGTACATCCGTCAGGCAGACCATCATAACGAGTGTGTAAAGCATTACCCCTTTTCCCCATCGAATTCCCGAACCCTACCCGGGAGATTTCTGCAGGGGTTGCACATACGGATCGCTTACGGGTGTGAAAGGACGTGGCCCCCGCTCTTTCGCACTGCAACATAACATATTGCTTATATAACACCAACGATCGCGAGCGTTATCCACCGGGCTTTCATCCGTTGCGTTCGTGCAATGTCATCCCGCCTTGTCTGGATACAGCTTTCCGAAAAGGGGCAGATACATCGCGCCCTTGCGCATCAGGAAATCGTTGAACGTGGCCATGGCCGGCGAGATCGCGTGATCGGTTCGCATCACCGAAAACCATTGCCGGCGGATCGGCATGCCGACAACGTCGAGGATGACAAGCCGGCCTGCTTCGGTTTCCGCAGCGATGGTGTGGGCAGAGATGAAGGCGATGCCGAGACCAGCCATCACCGCCTGCTTGATCGTTTCGTTCGAGGCCATCTCGACACCGAGGTCGTCGATGCGCCCAGGTACGTCGCTCAGGAATATTTCCAACGAGATGCGGGTTCCGGAGCCGGGCTCGCGAATAAGGAAATGCTCCTCGGCGATGCGCTCCTTGGAGATATCGCGCGCCGCGACCAACGGATGGTCGGGCGGCGCGATGATGACCAGCGGGTGATCGCCGAAGACCGAAGCACGCACCGGAACCTCCTTCGCCGGGCGCCCCATCAGCGCGATATCGATGTCGTGGTTCCTGAGGTTGTCGATCGTCTGGGCACGGTTGCCGATGGCAAGCCGCATGTCGATGTCGGGATGGTCCTTCATGAACGCAGCCATCAGCCGCGGCGCGAAATATTTGGCGGTGGAAACAACGCCGAGCCTCAAGCTGCCGGTGCGTACGCCCTTGATGGCATCCATCTTGTCTTCGAGCAAACCGAGATGCTCCTCGATAACCTGCGCTGTCTCGACGAAAGCCCGACCTGCGGCAGTGGGACGCATGCCGTCCGACGTTCGGTCGAACAGAGCCAGCTGGAATTCTTCCTCCACTTGCCGCAGCTGGATTGTCAGCGCTGGAGGAGACAGACCTAACATCTTGGCTGCGCTGACAATTTTGCCGCACTTGATGATTGCCTGGACGGTCTTGAAATGCTTAAGGGTGAGGTTTCTCATGCCGCATACTAAATTATTTTTACTGGTTAAGTAAAGTTATTGAATTTTACTTATCTGGCGACGTTTGTTTCCATTCCTCCAGTCCAGCCGCTCCGAGGAGATGCGGCCCGACCGGGAGGTTACGATGCCAGCGGCAACGCTCGACGCTTTTCTGAACTCCTATCTCGGCCAGCCTGACGAATTTCGCTCGGCAGTTGTGACGACCGTCCGTCAGTTGACACAGGCCGCCATCAAGGTCCGCAACACCATCAACCAAGGGGTGCTCGGCGCCGCCTTTGCCGAAACCCGTGGCGCCAATGCCGATGGCGACGTCCAGAAGGATCTCGACGTCTTCTCCGACGACATCTTCCTCGACGCCATGCGCCGTGCACCGGTCGCGCTTTACGCCTCCGAGGAGCTGGAGCAGCCAGTCCTGCTCGACAGGCAAGCGCCACTCGCCATCGCGATCGACCCGCTCGACGGCTCTTCCAACATCGACACCAACGTGTCGATCGGAACGATCTTCTCGCTCCTGACCGCAACTGGCGCGCCGGACGCTGATCCGGCCGCCTCTTTCCTGCAGGCGGGCGTGAACCAGCTAGGCGCCGGTTTCTTCATCTATGGGCCGCAGCTGGCACTCGTCCTGTCGCTCGGCAGCGGCACGCATGTCTTCGTCTTCTCGACAAGGCTCGGAACCTTCGTCCAGGCCTATGAAAGCCGGATCATTCCGCAACGCACTCAGGAGTTCGCCATCAACGCCGCCAACTACCGGCACTGGGACGAGGCCGTGCGGCTCTATGTAGACGACTGCCTGGAGGGCACCGAAGGACCGCGCGAGAAGGATTTCAACATGCGCTGGATCGCCTCTCTGGTTGCCGACTGTTACCGCATATTGATGCGCGGCGGCGTTTTTCTCTACCCCGGCGATCGGCGCAAGGGCTATGGTCAGGGACGGCTGCGCCTCGTCTACGAGGCCAACCCGATCGCCTATCTCATAGAACAGGCTGGCGGTGCCGCCACCGATGCGATCAACCGTATCCTGGAAATCGAACCCGAGAGCCTGCATCAGCGCGTGCCGATGATCTTCGGGTCGGCGCGGGAAGTCGCGCGCATCACCCGCTACCACACAGAGCCGAGCAACATCGGTGAGCGTGCGCCGCTGTTCAGCCGCCGCGGCCTGTTCAGAGCCTGAGCAGCACCATGTCAGCCAAGCACCCCATCATCACCATCACCGGGTCGTCGGGCGCCGGCACGACCTCGGTCAAGCGCATCTTCGAGCTGATTTTCCGGCGCGAGAACATCGAGGCCGCTTTCATCGAAGGCGACGCATTCCACCGCTACGACCGCGCGGCGATGAAGGCAAAGGTGGCCGAGGAGGAAAAGGCCGGCAACCCGAACTTCACCCATTTCAATGCCGCGGCCAACGAACTCGGAATTCTCGAAGAGGTGTTCGCGGAATATGGCCGCCGCGGAACCGGCAAGACCCGCACCTACATTCATGATGAGGAAGAGGAAAAGCAGCACGGCACGCCCCCGGGAACCTTTACCGAATGGCGCGAATTCGCTCCCAGCGACCTGCTCTTCTACGAGGGGCTGCACGGCTGTGTCGTCACCGACACGATCAATTTGGCCAAGCATGCGGATCTCAAGATCGGCGTCGTGCCGGTCATCAATCTCGAATGGATCCAGAAGATCCATCGCGACCGTTCGACACGCGGCTATTCCACCGAGGCGGTGATGGACGTCATCCTGCGCCGGATGCCCGACTATGTCCGCTACATTGTCCCGCAATTCTCGCAGACCGCCATCAACTTCCAGCGCGTGCCGATCGTCGATACGTCCAACCCGTTTATCGCGCGCTGGATTCCGACGCCCGACGAATCGATGCTGGTTATCCGCTTCGCCAATCCGCGCGGCATCGATTTTCCGTATCTGCTGTCGATGATCCACGACTCGTTCATGTCGCGGCCAAATTCCATCGTGGTGCCAGGCAACAAGCTCGATCTTGCCATGCAGCTGATCCTGACGCCGCTCATTCTGCAATTGACTGAACGCAAGAGCCGTGTGTCGTGAGGAGGATGCAATGACCAGCCAAACAGCACTGAAGCCCGTCACCACAACCGCTCCCGTCTCGGAGCGCGACATGGCGAACGCCATTCGCGCGCTGGCGATGGACAGCGTCCAAAAGGCGAATTCGGGTCACCCTGGCATGCCGATGGGCATGGCCGATGTCGCAACGGTGCTGTTCAACCGCTTCATCAACATCGATCCGTCGAGGCCGGGCTGGCCCGACCGTGACCGTTTCGTGCTTTCAGCCGGCCACGGCTCGATGCTGCAATACGCGCTGCATCATCTGCTTGGCTATGAAGACATGCAGATCGAGGAATTGCAGCGATTTCGGCAGTTGGGCAGCCGCACCGCCGGACATCCGGAATACGGCCATGCGCTTGGCGTGGAGACCACCACCGGACCGCTCGGACAGGGCATTTCCACGGCGGTCGGCATGGCGCTGGCGGAACGTATGCTTGCCGCCCGCTATGGTACCGATCTGGTCGATCATCATACCTATGTGATTGCGGGCGACGGCTGCCTTCAGGAGGGCATCAGTCACGAGGCGATAGACCTCGCTGGTCACCTGAAGCTTTCCCGCCTGATCGTCTTCTGGGACGACAATGCGATTTCCATTGACGGGCCGACCTCCCTCTCCACGTCGATGGACCAGCCGGCGCGCTTCAAGGCCGCCGGCTGGGATGTCCAAAGCGTCGCCGGCCACGACATGGAGGCAGTCGCCGCGGCAATCGAGTCGGCGCGGCGGTCGGATCGGCCATCGCTGATTGCCTGCCGCACAGTGATCGGCATGGGTGCCCCCAATCTCGGCGGTTCGGAGAAGACGCACGGCGCACCGCTGGGTGAAGCAGAGATCGCCGCGACACGCGAAAACATCGGCTGGGCCCACGCGCCGTTCGATGTGCCGGATGATATTTTTTTCGCCTGGCGCGAGATTGCCGGTCGCGGCGAAGCGATGCGGCGCGCCTGGGAGCAGCGGCTTGCCGCCTCGCCGCGGCGCGAGGCTTTTGAGAGCGCCGTCGCGGCCGAACTGCCCGACACCGTCTTCAAAGCGCTCGACGCCTTTCGTCGCGAACATGTCGAGAAGGCAACCAAGGTGGCGACGCGAAAAGCCTCCGAAATGGCGCTGGAGGCCATCAACGGCGTAACGGAATTGACCGTCGGCGGCTCGGCCGATCTGACGCATTCAAATCTGACGATCACCAAGGGCATGAACCGCATTGCGCCGGGTGATTATGCCGGCCGCTACATTCACTACGGCATTCGTGAGCACGGCATGGCGGCCGCCATGAACGGCATCGCGCTGCATGGCGGTTTCGTGCCCTATGGCGGTACGTTCCTGTGCTTCGCCGATTATGCGCGCGGCGCGATGCGGCTCTCGGCGCTCATGGGCCAGCGCGTCATCTATGTGATGACACACGATTCCATCGGCCTCGGCGAGGACGGCCCGACGCACCAGCCGGTCGAGCACCTTGCGATGCTGCGTGCCACGCCTAATCTCAACGTCTTCCGCCCGGCGGATGTCATCGAAACGGCGGAGTGCTGGGAACTCGCGCTAAAGAGCAAGGATCGGCCGAGCGTCCTGGTGCTGTCGCGCCAGAACTTGCCGATGCTGCGTCGGTCGCACAGCGACGAGAACCGCTCCTGCCAAGGCGCTTACATCCTGCGCGAGCCGTCAAAGCACCGCGCCGTCACCCTGATCGCCACCGGCTCGGAGGTCGAGATCGCGGTTGCTGCCGCCGAAAGGCTGGAGACCGAGCATGGCGTCGCCGCCGCCGTCGTGTCGATGCCGTGCTGGGAGCTTTTCGAGGAGCAGGAAAGCGCCACCCGCAAGGCCGTCCTCGGCTCGGCGCCGCGCGTCGCGGTCGAAGCGGCAGCCCGGCTGGGCTGGGACCGCTGGATCGGCGAGACCGGTGCTTTCGTCGGCATGACCGGCTTCGGCGCCAGCGCCCCTGCCCCCGACCTCTACCGGCATTTCAACATAACATCCGAAGCGGTTGCTGCAGCGGCGCTGAAGCTCATCATCTAGGAGGATTCACAATGGCTCGCATCACCCTTCGCCAGCTTCTCGACCATGCCGCCGAGCACGGCTACGGCGTTCCGGCATTCAACATCAACAACATGGAACAGGGCCTCGCCATCATGGAGGCGGCCAAGGCCTGCGACGCGCCAGTCATCATCCAGGCTTCACGTGGCGCCCGGTCCTATGCCAACGACATCATGCTGGCCAAGATGATGGAGGCGCTGACCGAAATCCACCCGGCCATCCCGCTATGCATCCATCAAGACCACGGCAACAGCGAGGCCACCTGCCTTTCCGCGATCCGCCACGGCTTCACCTCGGTGATGATGGACGGATCCTTGATGGCGGACGCCAAGACGCCGGCAAGCTACGACTACAACGTCGCCATAACCGAACGCGTCGCACGCATGGCGCATTGGGTCGGCGCTTCCGTCGAAGGCGAACTGGGCGTGCTCGGCTCGCTGGAAACCGGCCAAAGCGAGGCGGAGGATGGCCACGGCGCCGAGGGCGCGCTCTCTCACGACCAACTCTTGACCGATCCCGATCAGGCGGTCGACTTTGTGACTGCAACCCAGGTCGACGCGCTGGCGATTGCCTGCGGCACCTCGCACGGCGCCTACAAATTCACCCGCAAGCCGGACGGCGACATCCTGGCCATGCAGGTGATCGAGGCGATCCACGAGAAGCTGCCCAACACGCATCTGGTCATGCACGGCTCTTCCTCGGTGCCGCAGGAGCTGCAGGACATCATCAACAGATACGGCGGCGAGATGCCCCAGACCTTTGGCGTTCCGGTCGAGGAGATCGAGCGCGGCATCCGCTACGGCGTGCGCAAGGTCAACATCGACACCGATTGCCGCATGGCCATGGCCGGGCAGTTCCGCCGCGTCGCGACGGAAGACCCGCGCGAGTTCGATCCCCGCAAATTCCTGAAACCCGCCATGGATGCCTTGCGCGACCTTTGCCGGGACCGCTTCGAGCGCTTCGGTACGGCGTCCAACGCCTCGAAGATCAAGGTCATCGCCATGGACGAGATGGCGAAACGTTACGCCGCGGGAAAACTCGACCCCCATATCGCAACCGCGAAAGCCGCCTGAGCAACAAACAGGAGACCTGTCATGAACAAGATCGACATACTGCCAGTGGGGACGCTCAAGGAAGGCAAGGAACGCTACAAGTCAGGGGTCATCCCCTACAAGAAGATGGGCTATTGGGAGCCTGACTACAGGCCCAAGGAAACCGATCTGATCGCCATGTTCCGGATCACGCCGCAACCCGGTGTCGACCACGAGGAGGCGGCGGCGGCCATCGCCGGCGAATCCTCCACTGCGACGTGGACCGTGGTGTGGACCGACCGGCTGACCGCTTGCGAGCTCTACCGCGCCAAGGCGTTCAGATCCGAGCCGGTGCCGAACACCGGTCCCGGAACCAAGACCGAGCAACAGTACTTCGCCTACATCGCCTACGACCTCGACCTGTTCGAGCCGGGCTCGATCGCCAATTTGACCGCATCGATCATCGGCAATGTGTTCGGCTTCAAGGCAGTCAAGGCGCTGCGGCTGGAAGACATGCGTATCCCGGTCGCGTACCTCAAAACCTTCCAGGGGCCGGCGACAGGCATCGTGGTAGAGCGTGAGCGGCTCGACAAGTTCGGCCGGCCGCTGCTCGGCGCTACGACGAAGCCGAAGCTCGGCCTCTCGGGCCGCAATTATGGGCGCGTCGTTTACGAAGCGCTGAAGGGCGGCCTCGACTTCGTCAAGGACGACGAGAACATCAACTCGCAGCCCTTCATGCACTGGCGCGACCGCTTTCTCTACTGCATGGAGGCCGTGAACAAGGCGTCGGCCGCCACCGGCGAGGTCAAAGGCCATTATCTTAACGTCACCGCCGGCACGATGGAGGAGATGTACGAGCGCGCCGAATTCGCCAAGCAGCTTGGTTCCTGCATCGTCATGATCGACCTCGTCATCGGCTACACGGCGATCCAGTCGATGGCCAAGTGGGCGCGCCGCAACGACATGATCCTGCACCTGCACCGTGCCGGCAACTCGACCTATTCGCGCCAGAAGAACCACGGCATGAATTTCCGCGTCATCTGCAAATGGATGCGCATGGCCGGCGTCGACCACATCCATGCCGGCACGGTGGTCGGCAAGCTGGAAGGCGACCCGCTCATGATCAAGGGATTTTATGACACGCTGCGTGAGGAGCGCACGCCGCAGAACCTCGAAACCGGGCTGTTCTTCGATCAAGAATGGGCCTCGCTCAACAAGGTGATGCCCGTCGCCTCGGGCGGCATCCATGCCGGCCAGATGCATCAGTTGATCCACTATCTCGGCGAGGACGTCATCCTGCAGTTCGGCGGCGGCACAATCGGCCATCCGGACGGCATCCAGGCAGGCGCGACGGCCAATCGCGTCGCCCTGGAAGCGATGATCCTGGCCCGCAACGAGGGGCGCGATTATTTGCGCGAAGGGACCAAGATCCTCGAACAGGCGGCCAGATGGTGCACGCCGCTGAAGGCTGCCCTGGAGACCTGGAAGGACGTCACCTTCAACTACGAATCGACCGACACGGCCGACTTCGTGCCAACCGCAACGCCCAGCTTCTAGACGAAAGGAACCATCGTCATGATGACCAATCCGGGAAACAAGGTCACGCAGGGACAGTTCTCGTTCCTGCCAGACCTGACCGATGAGCAGATTTCGGCGCAGATCAAATACGCGCTGAAGAACCATTGGGCGGTCAGCGTCGAGTACACGGACGATCCGCATCCGCGAAACACCTACTGGGAAATGTACGGCAACCCGATGTTCGATTTGAAAGATCCGGCGGGCATACTGCTCGAGGTCAATGCTTGCCGGAAAGCCTGTCCGAACATGTATGTGCGGGTAACCGCCTTCGATTCGACCAAGGGCTGGGAAGCGCCGCGCATGTCGTTCATTGTCAACCGGCCGCCCAGCGAACCCGGGTTCCGGCTGCTGCGCCAGGAGCGCGACGGCCGCAGCCAGGGTTATTCGATCGTGCCTTATGCGACCGACAGGCCAGAGGGCGAGCGGAGCTAGCTGAACCATGCTGAACGCGATGACCAAGGACGCTGCCGCACAGGACGCGACGGTTGATCTGCAGGCCGAGTTCGAGGCCTCCAACATCGACGAGGTGATGGACAAGCTCGACCGTGAACTCGTTGGCCTGAAGCCGGTCAAGACCCGCATCCGCGAGATCGCCGCTCTCCTCCTGGTCGACCGGCTTCGCCGCAAGTTCGGGCTGACCTCGGGCGCCCCGACGCTGCACATGAACTTTACGGGAAATCCCGGCACCGGAAAGACCACCGTGGCGCTGAGGATGGCCGAAATCCTGCATCGTCTGGGCTATGTCCGCGAAGGCCACATGGTCGCCGTGACGCGCGACGATCTTGTTGGCCAGTATGTGGGCCACACCGCGCCCAAGACCCGCGAGGTGATCAAGCGTGCCATGGGCGGCGTGCTTTTCATCGACGAGGCGTACTATCTCTACAAGCCCGAGAACGAACGCGACTACGGCCAGGAATCGATCGAAATCCTGCTGCAGTGCATGGAGAACAACCGTGACGATCTGGTTGTGATCCTTGCCGGCTACAAGAACAAGATGGACCGCTTCTTCGACAGCAATCCCGGTATGCGTTCGCGCATCGCCCACCATCTCGATTTCCCCGACTATGGTGTCAGCGAACTGAAATCAATCGCCGAGATTATGCTCGCGGAGCAGAATTATCGCCTCAGCGAGGCGGCATCCCGTGCGCTCGAAGAGTATCTTCCGATCCGCATGAGGCTGCCGCATTTCTCCAACGCGCGTTCGGTCCGCAATGGGCTCGATCGGGCACGGCTGCGGCAGGCCAACCGGCTTTTCGCATCGCGCAGCAGGGTGTTGACCAAGGCCGATCTTGTCACCATCGAGGAATCCGACATCCGCGGCAGCCGCGTGTTCGCGGAAGGGAAACTCGAAGGCGAACCGGAGACGAAGATGCGCTGACGGGATGAAGCCGGCTGGCGCAGAGACCAACAGCGCAGACAGGATTGGAGACGACGACCATGGTCACCAGGACAATCATCGCACCCTCCGTGCTTTCCGCGGATTTCTCGCGGCTCGGCGACGAGGTCGAAGCTGTCGTGCGGGCGGGTGCCGACTGGATCCATCTCGACGTGATGGACGGGCATTTCGTACCCAACATCACCTTCGGTCCGCCGGTGATCAAGGCGATCCGCGACCGAACGGACAAAGTCTTCGACTGCCATCTGATGATCGCGCCGGCCGACCCCTATCTGGCCGCCTTCGCCGACGCCGGCTGCGACATCATCACGGTGCACGCCGAGGCCGGGCCGCATCTCGATCGTTCCCTGCAGGCGATCAAAAATCTCGGCAAGAAGGCCGGCGTATCGCTGAATCCTTCGACGCCGGAGAGCGCCATCGAATATGTGCTCGACAGGCTCGACCTGGTGCTTCTGATGACGGTCAATCCAGGCTTTGGCGGCCAGGCCTTCATTTCCGCGGTCATCGAGAAGATCAGGCGAATCAAGGCACTGGTTGGCCACCGCCCGATTGACATCGAAATCGATGGCGGCGTCACGGCCGAAACCGCCCCGCTGGTCGCCGCGGCCGGCGCCAATGTGCTGGTCGCCGGGTCGGCCGTGTTCAAGGGGGGCACCGAGGCGGCCTATCGCGCCAACATTGGAACCATCCGAAAGGCGGCCGACGGTGCGATCCGGAAAGCCGCGTAAACCATTCCATCGGAGGCAAGCATGGCGGCCGTCCCCCCTGTCTGCGATTTCGGCTGGCGCGCCATCGATGCCGTTTTGCCTGACGTCGACGGCAGGTCGCATTCGATCTTCAGCCAGGCCGGCCCGAACGGCCTGGTCGTGGCCTTCATCTGCAATCACTGCCCTTATGTGAAGGCGGTGATTTCACGTATCGTGCGCGATGCCAACGACCTCAAGGCCGAAGGTATCGGCTTTGTCGCGATCAACTCAAACGATGCCGATGCCTACCCGGAGGATTCCTTCGACCAAATGAAGCTCTTCGCCACGACGAGCGGCTTCAGCTTCCCTTACCTGCACGACCAGCACCAAACTGTGGCGCGCGATTACGCAGCCGTGTGCACTCCCGATTTCTTCGGGTTCAACAGCGAGTTGGGACTGCAATATCGCGGTCGGCTGGACGCCTCGCGACGAGAAGCCGGAGCGCCCGGGCTGAGACGCGATCTGTTCGAGGCGATGAAGCAGGTTGCCCGAACCGGCGACGGGCCGCTGGACCAGATCGCCTCGATCGGCTGCTCGATCAAGTGGAAGGATGCCGCATGAACGTCGGCGCAGGTAGGCCGCTTCGATCGCCGAAGGCGATCCTGTTCGACCTCGACGGCACGCTGGTCGACTCGGCGCCGGACATAGCGGCCGCAGTCAACGAATTGCTGGCCAGCCGCGATCTGCCGCCGCTGCGCCTGGATCAGGTCACGGCCATGATCGGCGGCGGCGTCAGGAAATTGATCGAGCGAGCCTTCGCGGCGTCGGGAGCGCCACTGCTCGGTAACGCTCTCGATGAGGCCAACCGCGTCATGGCGCCTATCTACCGCCGGCATCTGACCGGCCTGACAAGGCTGATGCCTGGCGTCAGGGAGGCTCTCACCCACTTTCATTTGGGCGGGGTAAGCATGGGGGTGGTAACCAACAAACCGCAGTTGGCGACCCGCGAAATCCTGCTTCATTTCGGATTGACGGAATATTTCGGCGCCATCGTTGGCGGAGACGCGGTGACATTCCTGAAACCGGCGCCCGATGCCCTGCTGCTGGCGTTGGCACAGCTTGGGGTCGACGCCGGTGACGCGCTGCTGGTCGGAGACAGTGGCGCTGACCTGGGCGCCGCACGCGCCGCCGGCTTGCCCGTCATTCTGTTGCGCGGCGGCTACAGCCACATTCCGGTGGAAGAGCTTGGCGCCGACCTTGTTTGCGACAGCCTTTTCGATCTGCCTTCGGCAATGCAGAGGCTGCAAGCCGATGCGTGATTGAGGCGTCCGCCGGCCGAACGCAAATTCGAACGGCCGGCTGCGCTCTATTTCGAGAATTGCTTCAGATAGGCAATGACATTGGCGATGTCTTCGTCCTGCTTGAGGCCGACAAACGCCATCTTCGTTCCTTTGACCATGGCCTTGGGATCGTGAAGATAGGTCTTCAGTGAGGGCTCATCCCATTTGACGCCGGATTTGCCAGCCGCGACCATCGCCTGAGAATAGCTGAACCCCGGGTGTGTTCCAGCCGTTCGGCCTATGACGCCGTTCAACGACGGGCCGACCTTGTTCTTGTCCTGGTCGGCGACGTGGCAGACCTTGCATTTGGCGAAGACCTTCTCACCCGCCGCCGCATCCTGTGCCTGGGATTGGCTCGCGATGAAGGGCACAACGGACATGACTGCGAAAAATGCGATTGCGCGCATGGCATTTCCTCATTGATCGTCTGGGTGCCCTGGACGATTTGCGCATGCCGATCCTTTGATCCGTCGGCATGCGCCTTACGCGGTGGTGTGGAATATCCGCTTCTCCCGTGGAGCCGCGCCGCGTGATTCAGAAGCTAATTGGCATGTTGTGAAAGTCAATCGTACAAAGGTTTAGAGGCCTGGGTGCTCAACAGACCCGTCCATTCGTCTTTGTTGACGGTGATCCGGCGAGCGCGTAGCTTGACCTCACTCCGGTTTCTCCATTGGCACCTCGGGAAATCCGGCAAACGGTGATTTTGCCCTCGCTTCTGGTTGGGCTGAGCTCGCCGGGATGAGCGTTTGGGAACGCGCAAGAGGTGCTGAATGGACATGGTCGATCTCATATTGACGGTTTGCCTCAGCGCCAATCCGAGCAATTGCCGAGACGAACATCTCTATTTCGAGAGCCGCGGCACTCTGTTCCAATGCATGATCCTTGCCCCCAGCGAAATCGCGAAATGGTCCCAAGAACACCCGACCCTCAAGGTCATGCGCTGGAAATGCGCATTTCCAAACAAGGAACGAGCCATCTGATTTGGCAGCGCGGAACCCTGGGGAGGAGGTGTCATGATGGTTTCACGGCGCATGACGTTGCGTCTGGCGGTTCTCGGGACAGCCGCTGTTCTTGCTACCAGGCCGGGCGTTGCGGCAGCCAGGATTCGCCTCGGTGTGCTGAAGTTTGGAACCGTGAGTTGGGAACTCGATACGCTAAGGCAGCACAAATTCGATGCCGCGAACGGGATCGGTCTGGAGATCATCGACTTCGCCGGCGAGGATGCAACCAACGTCGCGATGCTGGCTGGCGCGATCGATATGATCGTCTCCGACTGGCTGTGGGTCTCGCGCCAGCGCTCCGAAGGCGGCGACCTCACATTGACCCCCTATTCGACCGCGGTGGGTGCGATCATGGTGAAGGAGGATTCGCCGATCCGGACGGTCGCCGATCTCAAGGACAAGAAGATCGGCGTCGCCGGCGGCCCGCTCGACAAGAGTTGGCTGCTGATACAAGCGCTGACCAGACGCGATCTCGGCGTCGACCTGTCGGCAACCAGCGACATCGTCTTTGGCGCGCCGCCACTGATTTCGGAAAAGGCGATACAGGGCGAACTCGATGCAGTGCTGAATTTCTGGCATTTTTGCGCCCGTCTCGAGGCCAATGGCTTCCGTCGATTGATCGGCGTGAATGACGCGGCAAAGACGCTCGGGGCTCTGGGACCCGTTTCGGCGCTCGGTTACGTCTTCCATGACCAATGGGCCAACGAGAACCCCGATGCCGTCAGGGGTTTCGTGAGGGCGTCCGCGCAAGCCAAGGACTTGCTGGCCAGATCCGATGACGAATGGCTGCGCCTGGCGCCGATCATTCGCGCGGAAGGCAAGGAACTGGAAAAACTGCGCGATCGCTACCGCCAGGGCATTCCCAGCCGGTCGATCGCCGAGGAAGCGGCCGACGCCGGGAGGCTATACCATGTGCTTGCGGCGATCGGCGGCGCGAAGCTTGTCGGCAGCGCGCCGGAAATGGCGCCCGGCACGTTCTGGCAGGACCCCGAGAAATGACCGCATTGGGAACCGACGGCGCGCGTGATGCCCCGCCGACCATGTCCGGCCGACGCAATCTGGCGACGGCACTCATGCCCGCGCTGACCGTAGCGGTCTCCCTGCTCGGGCTTTGCCTGCTATGGAACCTTGCGGCAAGTGTCTGGCCAAGCCGTGCCTTTCCAGGACCTGGGCAGGTCTGGCAGGTGCTTCTCAGGGAGGCTGCGAGCGGCGACCTTTTTTACCATCTCGGCGTGACCCTCGGCCGGGTCGCCGCGGCATATATCGTCGCAATGATCATCGGATCCGTCATCGGCGTTTTGCTCGGCAGCCATCGTCGCGTCGACCGTTTTTTCAACCCGTGGGTGATCCTGTTCCTCAACATCCCGGCGCTGGTGGTCATCGTCCTCGGCTATATCTGGTTCGGCCTCAACGAGGTGGCGGCGATCGGCGCGGTGGCGGTGAACAAGATCCCGAATGTCGTGGTGACGATGCGCGAAGGCGCCAGGGCGCTTGATCCAAGTTACGCCGAAATGGCCACCGTCTATCGCTTCGGCCGCCTTGAACGCATCCGCCATATCCTGCTGCCGCAATTGCAGCCCTATCTTGCCGCCGCATCGCGATCCGGCATCGCCCTCATCTGGAAGATCGTCCTGGTCGTCGAGTTGCTCGGCCGCTCGAACGGTGTCGGCTTCCAGATCCATCTCTATTTCCAGCTCTTCGATGTCGCCGCCATTCTTGCCTACACGCTGGCTTTCGTGGCGGTGATGCTTGTCATTGAACTTCTCCTGGTGCAGCCCGTTGAACGACATGCAACCCGTTGGCGCCGTCGTCCCGCTTAAGGTCGACATCGCCGAAAAGACCTTCAGGTCCGCGCGAGGCGTCTCGATCACGGCGCTTCAGGACCTTTCCTTCGAGGTCCGGCAAGGCGAATTCGCCTGCTTGCTGGGACCGTCGGGCTGCGGCAAAACCACGACGCTGCGTATCCTGCTTGGCTTGGACAAAGACTTTTCCGGCTCCTTCCAGTTGCCGCAAGGAGGTTCGAACCGCATCGCCGCCGTATTCCAGGAACCGACCCTGCTGCCGTGGCGAACGGTGGAGCAGAATGTCAGGCTGGCGTTGCCGAAAAGCTTGAGAGCGAAAAATCTCGACAGGCTGTTCGACACGCTCGGCCTCGCCGGCATGCGCTCGCTCTATCCTGCCGAACTGTCGCTCGGCCTTGCGCGCAGGGCAGCACTTGCCAGGGCTTTCGCCACCGAGCCGGCGGTGCTTTTCCTGGACGAACCCTTTGTCTCGCTCGACGAACAGACCGCCGAGCGGCTTCGGCATCTGCTTTTGACCGTGTGGTCGGCACGGCCAACGACCGCCTTGATGGTGACGCACAATCTACGCGAGGCACTGATGCTGTCGGACCGCATCATCGTGCTCGCGCCGCGGCCAACCCATGTGCTCGGCGTGTTCGACGTACGGCTGCCACGGCAACATCGCAATTCGCAGGTGATGAGCGACCTTCTGCGGTCGTTCCATCATAGATTTCCGGACGTCACCTGATCGCCAGCAGGCGAAATGCATATCGGAGGCCTTCATGTCGGTTGATCTGCTAAGACGCAGGCTTGTGAGTGGCTTCGCCTGCACCGCCACCAGCGCCGCCTTGCTGCCATGCTGCCTCGGACGAGCCGCTCTGGCCGCAGGCGGCAGTTCTCGGTTCTCGGTCAGGCAAATCGCCGACGGCGTCTTCGCCTTCCAGGGCGCGGATGAGTTGATGACCGCCGCCAACGACGGTGCGATCTGCAATCTGGGCGCCGTCATCGGCACCGATGCGGTTGCCGTCATCGACAGCGGTGGCAGCCTGATCGAGGCGCACGCCTTTCTCGCCGCGATCGGAAAGCTGACAGCAAAGCCGGTTCGCTTCCTGGTCAACACCCACATGCATCCCGACCATATCTTCGGCAATGCGGCATTCCGGAAGATCGGCGCGACCATCGTCGGTCACCGCAATCTGCCGCGTGCCCTCGAGGCGCGTGGCGCGTTCTATCTGCACAACTATCGCGAACAGCTTGGCGAGGCGCTGATGGAGGGGATCGAGATCGTGTCGCCGACCATGCTGGTCGACGATCGCCTGCAACTCGACCTCGGCGGGCGCATGATCGAACTGCGGGCATGGAAGGCGGCGCACACCGACAACGACCTGACCGTGTTCGATCCCGCGACCAGAACGCTCTTTGCCGGCGATCTCGTGTTTATGGGCTCCTTGCCGACGCTCGACGGATCCCTGCTTGGATGGCTCCGCCAGATGGATGCGCTCACCGCGATCGACGCCGCGCGCGTCGTTCCAGGTCATGGTCCTTTAACGGCCGACTGGCCACAGGCGCTGGCGGGGGAGCGACGCTATTTCGAGGTTCTGGCGCGCGATATCCGCAAGGCGATCGCCGACGGAACGCCGCTGCGCGAAGCAGTCAAAACCGCTGGCGAAAGCGAACGGGATAATTGGCACCTGTTCGACGACTACAACGAGCGCAACGCAACGGCCGCATTTGCCGAACTCGAATGGGAATAGACGACACCGACATGCGCCAGGCAGCTGTAAGGCACGGCGATTTGCCAAGGCGTCGCCAAAGGCTTATCCTCAACGCCAGCCTGGGCACCACCTCTCTTGCATTGGTGGAGGCATCGAAATGCAAAATCACGCTTACTCGAGCCGGCAGCTCGCTTTGCCACTCGCATTCGTTTTCGTCGCGATCATCTTGGCCATCGGCACGCTGCTCGGCTCCTCGGGAACCGCCAGCGCACAGCAAACAACCGCGTCCTCGGATAGGATCTGGCAGGATTTGAAGGGCGACGTGTTCGGCGATCGGGCAATTCTGGTCGATACCGGCGTCGTCAGGATCGAAGCGCCGAAGCGGGCGCAGGATGCCGCCATCGTGCCCGTCGACATCTATCTCGATCCAGCCAAGGCGCCGGACGGCATCAAATCCGTTACCTTGATCATCGATGCCAACCCTGCACCGGTGGCGGCAACGTTCCAGCTCGGCAAGGATGCCGGCGTGACGCATCTGTCGACGCGCGTGCGCGTCAACGACTATTCCTATCTGCGTGCCATCGCTGAGACGCAGGGCGGCCAACTCCATATGGCGCAGACCTTCGTCAAGGCGTCAGGCGGATGCTCCGCCCCTGCGGTCAAGAACCAGGACGAGGCCAACGCGACGATGGGTCAGATGAAGCTGCGCCAGTTCCCGCCCAAAGAGACGATGACCAAGACCGAGGAACTGCAGTTGATGATCCGGCACCCTAACAATTCGGGGCTGCAGCGGGATCCGCTGACCCAGTATTTCATACCGGCGCATTTTGTCCAGAAACTGTCGATCTCCCAAGCCGGCCAGCCGATCCTCTCCATGGAAGGTGGAATATCGATTTCGGAAGACCCCAATTTCCGATTTGATTTCACCGTGCACGGCAACGGCGAAATCCAGGTTGAAGCGATCGATACGGATGGCAAGACATTTCGCAATCAGTGGCCGCTGGAGACAGCGGGACTCTGAAGTCTCGATATCCTGCCGGACTGCCGGGTGCTTGCCAGCTTGACCCCGAAAGTGGAGCTTGTTTCGGGAAGGTACTGTCCAGACAAAGGATGGAACTCCATCCGGCTTGCGGATTTGAGCAGGTTCTAAAAGCAGCGCACGTCGGCTTCCGACTGCGCGCGCTTCAATTCGGTACGGGCTGCCTTCGCCGGTGCGCTCTCGCGAAACAGCCCCGCGTTTTCCCCCGTGGTCAAAGACATGCTCTTGAAAGTCTCGGCTCTCTCATAGTGGTCGTAGGGAAGGATCGAGGCGATGACGTCGATCGAGCAGGAACAGCTTTCCAGCGCCTGACGTGTCTGGCCGTTCGTCTGCATGCAGCCGAGCACGTAATCGGCAATCGTTGCTGTCGGGTAATCTCCCGCGGCGCCCGCCGGGTTTGCGAAGGCCAGCGGCGCGGCAAGGAGCAGCGGCAAAGTCGAAAATCCAACATATCTGATCACGGGAAAACCTCCGGTTGGCCTGGGCGTGATGCGCCCAGTCGGGATCACCGTGGCAGTTGGCAACGTGCCGCAGAGTCAGTCAAGCGCCCATGGCTTCCGTATACGACCAAAGGAGGAATGCGGTGCTGGTCGACGGTGGTTCCGCATGGGGCCCCCATGGCCCGCTCCACGCTCCAACTCCAACGATCATCTCATGCTTGGCTCACTATCGTTTCCCAACGGGCACGTACATGGCCATGCCGAGACATCGAAGTGAATACCTCCAAATAAAATCCACGCTTAGGTGAAATGTAAAACTCATAAAATAATCAAATTTTATCCGGCCCACCGTTATTTCTCAATCAGGAATACTTCATCTAACAAATACTACCCCACTTATTTCCTTATATTGCGCCGCAGCATTTACGATATTGCGGCGCAAAAAAACACCCAGGCTTTTTTGCTTGCCTAGCGTTTTGCGATGACATAGCCTCACCCTGTTTCCGGCTTCAAGGGCGTCACCGTCATTAGGGAGCGGCGACAGTCTTTCGTAGGCCAAGGTGAGGTGGGCAGTAACGGTGCCCTCTGCACATCTGGCTTAGGTCGTGACACGCTGCCGGAAATATTTCCCCCCCGTGAATCGCTTGGGCAAGCCCTTGTGGGCTCAGCAAATGATTCATCACTATGAACCTCGGGAGGAATTCGGATGCGTGTACTTACGAAAGCTACCTATATTCTAACCACTGCGGCGTTTCTGTCGCTCGGCGCGGCCTTTACGGCGTCGGCTAACGAGGACCTTGCAAAGCTGGCTTCGGATTCGAAGAACTGGGCAATGCAGACGGGTGACTACGCCAACACCCGCTATTCCAAACTCAACCAGATTACTGCGGACAATGTGAAGAACCTGCAGGTCAAGTGGACCTTTTCCACCGGCGTGCTACGAGGCCACGAGGGTGGACCGCTTATCATCGGCGATGTGATGTATGTCCACACGCCTTTCCCGAACAATGTCTTTGCGCTCGACCTCAAGAATGACGGGAAGATCCTCTGGAAATACGAACCCAAGCAGGATCCCAACGTCATTCCGATCATGTGTTGCGATACAGTCAATCGCGGCGTTGCCTATGGTGACGGCAAGATCATTCTCAATCAGGCCGACACCACGGTCGTCGCCCTCGACGCGAAGACCGGCAAGGTCGTCTGGTCGGTCAAGAACGGCGACCAGACCGATGGCGGCAAAGGCGAATCCGGTACGGCTGCCCCCGTCGTCGTCAAGGACAAGGTGCTCATCGGCGTATCCGGCGCCGAATTCGGCGTTCGCGGCTGGCTGGCCGCCTACAATCTGAAAGATGGCAAACTCGCCTGGAAAGCCTATTCGGAAGGTCCGGACGCGGACACCCTGCTCGATCCTGAGAAGACCACGCATCTCGGCAAGCCGGTGGGCAAGGATTCCGGCACGAACACCTGGGAAGGCGAGCAGTGGAAGACAGGCGGCGGCACGACATGGGGATGGTATTCCTATGATCCCAAGCTGAACCTGGTCTACTATGGCACCGGCAATCCCTCGACGTGGAACCCGGTACAACGCCCCGGCGACAATCGCTGGTCGATGACGATCATGGCCCGCGATGCGGATACCGGTGTTGCCAAATGGCTCTACCAGATGACCCCGCATGACGAATGGGACTATGACGGCATCAACGAGATGATCCTCGTCGATGGCATGGAGGTCAACGGCGCCAAGCACGACGTGCTGGTGCATTTCGATCGCAATGGTTTCGCCTACACCATGGATCGCGCCACCGGCGACCTTCTCGTCGCCAAGAAATACGATCCGGCCGTGAACTGGGCGACGGAAGTCGTCATGGACCCCAAGAGCGAACAATATGGTCGCCCGCAGGTCGTGGCGAAATATTCGACCCAGCAGAACGGCGAAGACACCAACTCGACGGGCATCTGCCCGGCGGCGCTTGGAACGAAGGACCAGCAGCCGGCGGCCTATTCGCCGAAGACCGGGCTGTTCTATGTCCCGACCAACCATGTCTGCATGGACTATGAGCCTTACAAGGTGAGCTACACCGCCGGTCAGCCTTATGTTGGCGCCACCGTGTCGATGTATCCCGCACCTGGCGGCGACGGCAACATGGGCAACTTCATTGCCTGGGATGCGGCCAAGGGTGAGATCGTCTGGTCGAAGCCCGAGCAGTTCTCGGTGTGGTCGGGTGCGTTGGCGACAGATGGCGACGTCGTCTTCTACGGTACACTCGAAGGCTACATCAAGGCGGTCGATAAGGACGGCAAGGAACTCTACAAGTTCAAGACCCCGTCCGGCATCATCGGCAACATCACGACCTACGAGCAGGGCGGCAAGCAGTACATCGCCGTTCTGTCCGGCGTCGGTGGCTGGGCAGGTATCGGCCTGGCAGGCGGCCTGCTTTCGCCTGATAACGCCGCTGCCTGGCATGGCGCCGTCGATCAGGGCCGTGCCCAAGGCGACGAGGCCGCGGTCGTTGGCACCGCTGGTCTTGGTGCCGTCGGCGGCTACGCGGCACTTGCCGACTACACGACGCTGGGCGGTCAGCTCACCGTCTTCGGTCTCCCGGATTGATGCGCCGGGAACCTTGAGCACGCCTCGGGTCTTGTGAGACCAAAGGCTTGAAGAACGAGAGCCCGGATCATCCGGAAGCCATGTCCGGGCTCTCGATTCGGTTACGCACCCAAAAACACCGATCAAGGCCGGTCGCGACAGCAAAACCGTGTCCATTGGCAAATGAAGGAAGCGTTTGAATGTCCGTTCGCATTGTAATTTCGGCTTTGGTCCTGGCTCTGCTGCCTCTGGCAAGCTCAGGCGTCGCCCAGGCCGACGACAGCATGGAAAAAGCCAAGGCGGTAAAGGAAGAAGGCGGCAAGTATTTGGATGCGGATGGAAATCCGACCTACAAGATCGAAAACGGAACCGTCGATTGGTACACGTTCAGCGGCTACCGCCGGTATCACTCCGATTGCCATGTCTGCCACGGACAGGACGCGACAGGTTCGAGCTATGCGCCGGCTTTGGTCAACAGCCTGAAAACCATGGATTACGCCACATTCCTCTCGATCGTCGCCGAAGGCCGCAAGAATGTCGGCGGCGGCAAGGAAAACGTCATGCCTGCCTTTGGCGACAACAAGAATGTCTATTGCTACATGGACGACCTCTACATCTACCTGCGCGCGCGCGCGGATGGCGCGGCCCCCCGCGGACGGCCGCCCAAGCACGAAGACAAGGCCCAGGCGGCGAAGGATGCCGAAGCATCCTGCATGGGTGGATGACATGATTGGCCGCGATGCATTGAAGCTGCGCGTCGTTCTGCCGATCCTCGGCACACTCGCCTTGCTGCCGTCGAACGCGCATGCGCAAAGCGCCGGCCTTGGCGCGGCGGGAGAACTGGTCGATCCCGACATTCTGCGCGTCTGCGCCGATCCCTCGAATATGCCCTTCACCGACAAGAGCGGCGAAGGCTTCGAAAACAAGCTGGCCGAGCTGGTTGCCGCGAAAACCGGGCGCAAGTCCGTCTCCTACACCTGGTTTCCCACGATCACCGGCTTCGTGCGCAATACGTTGGGGGCCAACCGATGCGACATCATCATGGGCTATGCCCAAGGCGATGAGCTGGTGCAGAACACCAACGCCTACTATCGCTCCGCCTATGTGCTGGTGCATCCAAAAAGCCACGATATGGAAGGTGTGGAAACGATCGAGGATCCCAGACTCATGGGCAAGACGATCGGCGTGGTTGAAAGCACGCCGCCAACCGCCAACATGGCCGCCAACAAGCTTCTGCGGACCGCCAAGATCTATCCGCTTGCGGTGGATACGCGCGTCACCCCATCCATGGGAGAGGTCATGATCAAGGACATGCTGGCACACAAGATCGATGCGGCGGTGCTGTGGGGACCGATGGCAGGTTACTATGCAAGGGAACTCGGAGCTGATGTGACGATCGTTCCACTGGTGAAGGAAAAAACCGGCTCGCGCATGTCTTACCGCATCACCATGGGCGTACGTCCGTCCGACCAGGAATGGAAGCGGACGCTCAACCGGGTGATCAGGGAAAACCAGGCGGAGATCACCAGGATCCTGCTGAGCTATAACGTGCCGCTGATCGACGAACACGACAACCTGATTACCCAATGAATGGAAGGGAGACTATTTTCTTGCTGGTCGCCGCGAGCCTTCTGGGTCCGACCGAGCCGACATGGGCTGGCGATGTCGTCGAACCCAGCGGTTTCCGGATGGACGACTATCGGGCGCCGGTGCCGCGGACGCTGCAAGGCGCGAGGGTGGTGACGACGGTGGAAGCGGAAGCGCTGTGGCGAGCGAAAAAGGCGATCTTCTTCGACGTGATGCCGGACACGCCCAAACCGACCAATTTGCCGGCAGGAACCATATGGAGGGACAAGGTCAGAAAGGACATTCCAGGCAGCATATGGCTGGCCAATGTGGGATACGGCGCTATTTCGCAGGAGACCGCCAGCTATTTTCGCCGAGGCCTCACGGCCAAGGCCGGGACGGACAAGTCGCGCGCGATTCTGTTCTACTGCATGACGAATTGCTGGATGTCGTGGAATGCGGCGAAACGCGCCGTCGAGTGGGGCTACAGTTCAGTAATCTGGTATCCGCTTGGCGCTGATGGGTGGGAAGATGCAAACCTGCCACTGGAGGAGAAAAAACCCTACGCCACGACCAATTGAAGTAAGGACTGCAATTATTCTCGATAGTTTGTTTTCAATTTTTCAAAACCTATTGTTTCATTTGTCCATTTTAAGACTTGATGGACGAGCCATTGCGTCGGTGCCCTGCAATGGTTGGCTAACGACAGGATCGGTCCCTTCGGGCTGGTATAAGAGGAGAAATGTCATGAAGAAGAACTGGAAAAAACCGACCATGTGTCAGGTTGCCGCTGGCTTCGAAATTTCACGGTATCTGCCTGCTGAAATTACTCCCAAGAAGTAGGCCGCAGAGGTGCGCGTCCCTGGCGACAGGGGCGCGCATCCCCTCGCCGCATGGGATTTTCGTGAAAGATTTTGACGCACGCAAAGCGCGCGAAGCGTTTTTTGTGACTGCAAATTGCCTGCAGGTCAGAGAAGCCGGCGCGCGGGCATTTTCATGCATTTGAGGATCATCGGATCGGCGGCAGGCGGCGGCTTTCCGCAATGGAACTGCAACTACCGTCTGAGTCGTGCGGCTCGCACCGGCATGGCCGGCGTGCATTCACGAACCCAGTCAAGTGTCGCCGCCTCTGCGGACGGGTTCGGCTGGGTTCTTTTCAATGCCTCGCCCGACATTCGCCAGCAAATCGCTGCAACACCTGAATTGCAGCCTGCGGGCGATGCGCCGCTGCGCTCGACGCCTATTCGCGCGGTGGTGCTGACCAATGCCGATGTCGATCATATCGCCGGACTGCTCAGCCTGCGCGAACGGCAGCCTTTCGCCATCTATGCAACGGCGCAGGTTCTGGCGACGCTGGAGGCGAATTCGATTTTCAACGTTCTCGATCCAGCGCTTGTGCCGCGGCGCATCCTGCCGCCGACGAAAGAATTGGCCATCTGCGATGCAGAAAGCCGCGAGACCGGCGTAATGATCGAGCCCTTTCCGGTGCCCGGGAAGATAGCACTCTATCTGGAGGATAGAGACCATCCGGATGCCAATTTCAGCTCCGACGCAGGTGATACGATCGGAGTCCGAATCGCCGGCATCGGCAGCCGCGGCTCCGTCTTCTATATTCCGGGCTGCGCGCGCATCGATGCGCGCTTACGCGCGCGTCTCGCCGATGCCGCCTGTCTTTTGTTCGACGGCACGGTGTATACCGACGAGGAGATGATCGTCGCCGGCGTCGGTCAGAAAACCGGCGCGCGCATGGGGCATCTGGCGATCTCGGGAGAATTGGGTTCGATCGCCGGCTTGGCCGATGTGAAGGTTAGCCGCCGTGTGTTCGTCCACATCAACAACACCAATCCCATCCTTGACGAGAATTCCGCCGAGCACGCGGCGGTCAAGGCGGCAGGCTGGGAAATCGCAAGCGACGGTATGGAGATGGAATTTTGAGCGACTTCCGCGATGCAGCCAAAGGCGGACTCTCCACGAGCGCTCTCGAAGCCGTATTGAGGCAGGTTGGCGCCGAGCGCTATCACAATCGCCATCCCTTTCACCACAGGATGACCAGCGGCGCGTTGTCAAAGGCCGAGATGAAGGCCTGGGCGCTGAACCGCTATTGCTATCAGGCGGTCATCCCGCGCAAGGATGCCATGATCCTCGTGCATGCCGAGGATCCGGCGTTTCGCGCCGCTTGGCGCAAGCGGATCGAAGACCATGACGGCGAGGACGGCTGGAGCGGCGGCATCGCGCGCTGGCTGCATCTGGCAACTTCGCTCGGCCTGGACGCCGAGGCCGTGAAGAGCCAAAGGCTGGCGCTGCCGGCGACGCGCTTCGCGGTGGGCGCTTACCTTTCCTTTTGTACAAACCGGACGCTGTTCGAGGCGGTCGCGTCGTCGCTGACCGAGATGTTCTCGCCACTCATCATCGGCGAGCGGGTGCCGGCAATGCTGGCCAAATACGACTACATCACCGAGGATACGCTGGCCTATTTCAGGCAACGGCCCGAACAGGCCTCGCGTGACGCCGACTTCGCCCTCGCCTACGTGCTCAGCCACGCCGATACGGCGGAGCGCCAGCAGCAGGCAATCGATGCACTGGTGTTCAAATGCGATATACTCTGGGCCATGCTTGATGCGCTTCAACACGCCTATGGCGAGCAGGGAAACATACCGCCCGGCGCCTTCCAGCCTGAGGCAGCCCTATGATGGCGCTGCGCGAAAGAGCCGTGGTGTCGCTGCGGTCGGTACCTTCGCTGCCGAAGCACGTGCGCATACAGTACGATTCCGTGCGGCAGGCATTCGCCGTGCTTTCACCGGAAAAGATATTCTGGCCGAACGATGTCAGTCTCGACATATTGCGCCGCTGCGATGGACGGGCAACGGCAGGTGACATCATTGCCGGCCTTGCCGCGGATTATGAGGCTGAACAGGAGGCCGTGGCGACCGACGTCATCGCCTTCCTGCAGGAATGGTCGGACAAGCTGCTGGTGAAGCTATGAGCACGCCCCTCCTCCCTCCAATCGGCATGCTGGCGGAACTGACGCATCGCTGCCCGCTGCAATGCCCTTATTGCTCCAATCCGCTCGAACTGCTGAAGGCCAATCGCGAACTCGACACAGAGACCTGGCTCGCTCTGTTCTCGGAGGCAGCCGATCTCGGAGTGCTGCAGGTGCATCTGTCCGGCGGCGAGCCGACACTGCGCCGCGACCTCGAGCAATTGATCGCCGGGCTTGCGGGGCGCGGCGTCTACACCAATCTGATTACCGCGGGCGTTGGCATCGTCGAGGGCCGTATCGAGGCATTTGCCGAAGCCGGTCTCGACCATCTGCAACTGAGCTTTCAGGGTGCGCGGCCGGCGACCACCGATCGCATCGGCAACCACAAGGGCGCTCACGAAAAGAAGCTGGAGACGGCACGCCGCGCGCGCGCTGCCGGTCTGCCTCTTACCATCAACGCGCCGATCCATCGCCATAACATCGAGGAAGTGCCGGAATTCATCGATCTCGCCCTTTCGCTGGGCGCGGAGAGGCTCGAGATCGCCAATGTGCAGTATGCCGGCTGGGCGTTGACCAATCGCGACCAACTGATGCCCGAGCGTGAAGCGGTCGACAGGCAGGCGGAGATCGTCGCGGAGGCACAGGAGCGGTTGGCCGGCATCATCAACATCGATTTTGTGACGCCGGACTATTTTGCGATCTATCCCAAGCCGTGCATGGGCGGCTGGGCGCGTGACGCCTTCATGGTGACGCCTGACGGCACCGTACTGCCCTGTCATGCCGCACAGACGATCCCGTCTCTCAGCTTCGAGCGTTTCGAACCACGCAGACTGTCCTCGATCTGGGCCGATTCACCGGGGTTCAATGCCTTTCGCGGTACGGACTGGATGCAGGAGCCGTGCCGCGGCTGTGAGCGGCGCGAGATCGACTGGGGCGGCTGCCGCTGCCAGGCGATGGCGATCGCCGGCGATGCCGCCGCAACGGACCCGGCTTGCGCGAAATCGCCGATCCATGCTCGCATGGCAATGCTGATCGACGAAGCCAAGCGCATTGCCACAATTCCTTCGAGAGAAGAACCATTCGTCTACCGGCGGATCGGCGCCGTGACCGAATCCGCCTGACCAGTGTCATACCAGCCCGAGCAGAAAGGCGGCGCCGCCGAGAAAGCCTGCCGAGCAGATCCATAGCAGCCCAAGCCCCCGGACCCGGCATTCGAGCACCGCTGAGCCGGGGTTGACGGGGTCATAGTGAACGTCGACCTTGCTACCTTCGACATATTGCCGTGCCTGGCCGCCGACGAGGCCGGGCAGCGAGGCGGTCACGGTGGCGCCGAAGGTCACACGATCGGCGCTGTAGCGCTGGCCGGCGACGCCATAGGAGTAGACGATGCGGGATTTGAAGACGGTGCGCCAGCGACCATAGCCTGAATGGTTTCGGAGCGCCTGCAGGCCTGAGGTTTCGATGCGGCCGGCCGCGATCGGCCATTTTGCCGCCTGTTCGGCCAACGATTTCTGGGCAAAACCCATGCGCAGGATGAACAAGCCCATAAAAAGCAGCAACGCCGCGGCACCGAGATTCTGCGGCTTGGGCAAATGCGGCCCGATCGCTTCCAGAACACCGCCGACGGAAAACACCAGCACAACCGCCCCGATCACCAATCCTGCCGAAAGTTGGACCATGAACTTGAAGGCGCCGTCCGGCAGTGTGCGCTCGATCACCGCTTTGCTCGGATCGGCCGGATTGTAGAAGACAGTCACCTCCGCGCCGCGGGGAAACTGGGCAAGGGTTTCAGCGACTTCGAAATTCCCCAAATTCTCCTTCACGCTGTGGCGCGAGCTTTGAAATTTCTTGCCGCCGACCTTGTATTCGAAGGTGATCGCCGGAAAATTCCGCATTTCGGTGGTATCGCTGCTGTCCGAGCCAACGCCCGAGTTTCTCACTTCACGTGCCTCGACGCGCGAGGAAATGATCTTTCCCGGCGCCGGCAGCCAGCGGCTGAGCGCTTTCACCTCTCGCCATTTCATGAAGGTGATGAACGACAGCGCGCCCGCGACCACGCAGGCAAAGCCGACAAGCATGATCTTGAGTTCCAACTCGTCTCCCCCAGGAGTGCAGGAACTTCACATAGACAGCAAGGCTGCGGCAATGTCTTGCTTATTCGCGAAATCTGAAAAGGCTGAGCAGCGCAAACAGCGACAGCGTTCGGCGGGTCATGCAGGCTTGACGGCCAGGAACGTGTTCCATTCTTCGCTATCGCGGCCGACGTTGAAATCGTCCCTGATGAGGACGAGCCCGGCGCCTTCGAGACGGGCCGCGAAGTCGTCCCTGCGCCAGTAGACCATGTGATATTCGCCTGATGTCTCGCCGTCGCCATTGCGCATCGAGACGAGGAAGGCGCCGCCCGGCCGCAGCGACCCGGCTATCTTGGCAAGTACCTGGTCGGTCTCGTCGCGAGGCACATGGATGAGGACGCATAGGGCCAGGACTGCGTCGTAGGGGCCGCCGAGATCATCGGTGATGAGATCGAGCAACTCGCCATGCTTGCCACGCGCGGCCTGCAGTTCCAGAAACCGCTTGGTTGCGTCGGTGCGCCGGACTTTGACACCCAAAGTCTCCAGAAAATCCGCGTCATATCCGGCTCCGGACCCGACTTCCAAAATCCGGCCGCCTGCACCGGCGATTGCCACCAGGCGCTTCAGCGATGCCTGCTCCCTCTCGTTGGGAACATGGCGCACGGTGGCATCATATTGTTCGGCATAATCCTCGTAGGCGCTGATCGTTTGACGGCTCTGCGCCAGAGCCTCCGATGACACACCCATCTTTTCCTCCCATGCGTCCATGTCGGTCAAAGAGCCGGACACTTTCCTCAGCGAATGCTGCCGGCGGAAGCGTGTCCATCGAGCAGTCCGATATCGCGCTTGCCCAGACCGCGGGCATCAGGCAGAGCGAAGCGCGCCGGGACTGACGACTGTCTCAGTTGGCGTCGGCTACCGTCTGCCGGCCGCCGGCCCAGGCGCGCCATTGCCGTTCGTCGCCATGGAAGACATTGAGGTCTATACGGCCGGTGACGCCGTGCGACAGGCCGGAGCCGGAATACTGCCAGAAGAGCCATTTGCGGCCGGGATAGACCTTTGACGGATGCTGGGCCACGGCACGCAGCCAGAACGGATAGTCGAGGAATTCGCCCCTGAGATTGTCGCGGTAGAAATCGGGCGCGGTGTAGATGATGGGACGCTGGCCGTAATGGCGCTCCAGCTTGTCCATGAACACCTGCATCTTTTCCAGCACCTTTTCGCGCGACGGCCGGCGCTTGCAGCTGGACTCGCCGTTCCACTCGACGTCTATCACCGGCGGCAGTGCGCCTTCGACCCTGGGCACGTTGCGGATGAACCAGTCCGCCTGCTCGCCGGCCGTGCGGCACCAGTAGAAGAAATGATAGGCGCCGCGCTTCAAGCCGGCGGCGTCGGCGTTGCGCCAGTTTTTCATGAACATCGGATCGAGGTGGTCGCCACCGTCGGTCGCCTTGATGTAGGCGAAGTTGGCGCCCTGGGCGCGCAGCTTGTCCCAATTCACGTTGCCTTGCCAACGCGAGACGTCGACGCCGTGCACTGCAAGGCGGCGAGGCGAAGCCTTGCCGAAATTGATAGGCTTGGCATCACGAAAACCGTAACGGGTGAGCGGCCCGGCAAGCATGGCCGGTGCCGCGCGGGTCAACAGCTTGGGCGGCGACACCAAGGCTGCCGGCTCGACCGGCAACCCGCCGACATCAGGCACTTGGGGATCAGGCACATCAGGTGCGGCAAACACCCCCGTCTCTTCCTCCTCCGCCAAACCAAACGGGCGCCTCGGACCGTTGTCAGACATGGGGGCCAATTCGGCCCTTGCCGCCCTGTTGCCCCTTGCCGCCGGAGCAGCGGCGATCGGTGCCGGCGGCCGAATCACGGAACTGGTGGTCTCGTTGGACGGTTTCTGCAAATCCAGCGCGTCGACGCCGGCCGTTGAAGAGCAGCCGGCAAGGCATAGCGATGCGATCAAAAAACTGACGACGCCCGGAATCCGCATCTGGACCTGTACTCAAAACACAACAGACCGAGGGCAAAACGACAGCCGACGGACAAACCGGATCAGTTATGAATGAGAAATTACCAATAAAGTTTGAATCAATTTTTTTCGCCCATACCGCGTGTGGGTAAGCGCGGTGGAAAACCGGCTAGGATTTCCTGAAAACGCCGATCATCGGCCCGAGATTCCAGTAGTCGTCTTTGCGGCCGATGGCAGGCGCAAACAAGCTTGATATCGTGCCGTCGAGGAACAGCGCGTTGTCGCAGCCAAGCGCGTCGCGGAAAAGCCGGGCGAAGGCATGGAAGGTCACTGTGCCGTTCGAAATCGCAAAGACCGCGACGCCGTCCTTTCGCACCCCGACACCGTCGCGGGTTTTCCGCGAAGTGCCGTCAGCCTGGAATTTTGGATGCAGCTTGCCGTCGATCACCAGCATCGGCCCCGATTGCGTCGCATAGTCGACGGTCGGGCGCCTTTTCACGAAATCCCGAGTGGCACGAACCGCGGCCTTGCCGTCGCGCAGGTAGAAAATGCCGTTCGGCTGCAGGGAAAAATTGCCGCTTCCCGATCCCGTTTTCACCGAGGCCATCTCCTGGCCACGCTCGACATAGAGGCCGACCGGCGCGAGGTTAGGGTGATACATGCCGGCATTGATGCCGAACACCATCGTGCGCCCGATCGCCTGTTGCGCGGCATGCAGATTGTGCAGCGACTGAAACGGCTTGCCCGCCGCATCCTTCCAGAACAGCTCGAGCTGGTATCGTTTCGGATCGACCTCGCAAACGAGATAGCTGGTCGCCTCGAAGGTGAAGTCCCGGCATGGCGGCAGTGAAGCGGCCCACTGGCCAAATGCCGCCACCGACGGCAGTGCGCCCTTGGCCAACGCCAGCAGCAACGGCAGTGATTGCAGGAGGGTCAAAAAATCCATGTGCGTACCGGAATCGAAGTTCGAGGTCCGGTACGGATATAGCCCGTTTCAAGCGATACTGTGGAACTTGCCTTAGACGAGCCATCCCATCGCCACGCCCAGCAGCAGGACGACACCGAGCAGGCCGCGATAAATGACGAACGGCCAGGCCGAGAAACGCTCCAGCACGTGCATCAGCCCCCATATGGCGAAGAAGGCGGAGATCGAGGCGACGACCAGCCCGACGGCAAGGACCGACCACCCATGGGCGTCGAGATGGACCTTGTGCAGTTCCCAGAGTTCCTTAAGGCCGGCGAGTGCAATCGCCGGCAACCCGAGCAGGAACGAGAAGCGCGCCGCCTCGGCCCGCTTGAAGCCGAGCCCCAGTGCCGCCGTCAGGGTCGAGCCCGAGCGCGAGACGCCGGGGACAAGCGCGCCGATCTGGGCAACACCGACGAGCAGCGCATCGGTCAGCGACGCACCGCCCATGCTGCGCCGGTGACGGGCAAAGATCTCGGCCAGCGCCAGCAAGATCGCCATTGCGATGCAGGCCCAGCCGATCACCGTTAGGCTGCGTAGCGGCGAATTGCAGGCGTTGAGCACGCCCGACAGCGCCACGCCGGCGATGACGATCGGGATCGTCGCCAGCACGATCCAGAGCGCCAGCTTGAAATGCCGGTCGGCGAAATCGCGTCGCGCCAGAGCGTCGAACGAACCAAACAGGATATTCCTGACATCACTCCAGAAATAGCTGACCACCGCGGCAAGAGCCGCGAGTTGCATGGCGGCGGAGAAGGCGGAGCCAGGATCCTGCCAGCCGAGCACGGCCGGCACGATGCGCATATGGGCGGTCGAGGAAATCGGCAACAGTTCGGTGATGCCTTGCACCACGCCGAGGAACGCCACCTTGGCGAACCCCAGCCCGACGAAGCCCGTGTCCAGGCCTTGTGTGCAGATGTCGGCCAAAATCGAATTCCGTGCATGAGAGATCAGAGTTGCGTGGACCGACCACCGGTCAATCCCCGACAAGCCTTATCGTCATGGGCCGGATAATCAATTTACGGATTTGTAAGCTGGCGTGCCGAAGTGCACGCCGTTCGAAAACCGGCCCACCTTGGAGCCGGCTTGAGATACACAGGGAAAATCGCAAAGCGACTACGGGCAGAGCCAGAGTTTCTGGCATGTCCTGGCGATCACATGCGCCGGCGGCACTTCGGGCTCATCGGTCGAAGGCCGGCGAGCCCGTTCGAGCAGCATGCGCACCTGTTCGGGGCGCACACGATCGCGCTCCATCACAAGCAGGACCATCGGATCGCTCAAAAGCTCGTCCAGGGTGCTGATGCTGTCGTTCATCCGTCGTCTCCTCGAATGCCGTACCCGCGACCCATAAATAGGGAGACAATGATGGCCCGCCAATGACGCTTTGCCGGCTATCTCGTGTCGATTTGGATTAAATTTTGGCCATGGTTGCGTTCTTCCTTCTCGCTGGCGTAGCGCGTCGATCCACCTTCTTCCACAACAAAGGGAAAGGGGAAAATTAGCCTGGCGGAGGGGCGCCTTCGTATTTCGGCAGGCTGTCATCGAGCACCACCCAGGGCTGCTTCGAGGCGGTGAAAATATGCATTTGCGGCTTGAAAACCGTGGGATCGTCGAGCGAACCGGTGGTGATGCCGATGATATCAGCGGAATCACGCCGGGAAAACATCGTCGTGCCGCAGCTCGGGCAAAAGCCGCGCTTGAGATCCGGCGAAGAGTTTATGGTCGCCAGCGGCCCGTCGATCGTCACGTCGTCGATGCGAAACAGGACGCGTGCGTTGAAGGCGGCGCCGATCGCCTTCTGGCAAACCCGGCAGTGGCAGACGCGTTCGTTGATGGGGGCCGCGTCCGCGCGGTAGCGCACCGCCTTGCACAGGCATCCGCCGTCATATCTTGCCATTGTCCGGATCGATCCACTGGTGGGGGAGAATAGGCGCGCAAGGTATCGGCGCGGCCGATTGGGTCAATTGAAAAGCTTTGATGCAACGTCATCGCTTATGCTGATGCGAGTGGGGCTGAAGTCATGACGCCGAAAGCCGTCATGGCGGCCGCATGACGATCCGCCGGCTGCCAGCCAACAACCGGCGGCCTTGGCGTTCACTCCGTTTCGCCGACGACCTCGTCCCAGGTTTTGACCTTGGTCTGGCCGTTGAGGAACGGCAGCGCGGCGGCCGTGAGTTCGGGGGCGAAGAAAGTGTCGTAGTGGGTGCGGTTGGGCAGGATCGCCAGGCGGTTCTGCGACAGGTTCTCACGCATCCAGCCGGCGTCCTTCAGCCCGCCGCCGAGCATCTGATAGAACTTGATCTCGTGTTCGGGCTTGTACATATCGCTGTCGCCATAGATCAGCATGACCGGCATCTTCAGCTTGGCGACGTCGGCCGAGTAATCGCGGTTCTGACGCATGAAGCCGCCCAGCGTATCGAGTAGCTTCGGGAACTCCTCCGGATGCGGCGCTACCGCGACGTAGGATTTGTACATCGGCGTGTCCTTCATGAACTCAGCCGCAGCCGCGCTCACCTGTGCCTGCTGGGGACGCATCTCGTCATAGAAGCCGTCCGTGGCGTAGCCGGTCGATACCAGGACGAGGCGGCGCACCGCTTCGGGATGCTGGACGGCCATGCGGAAGGCGACGCCGCCGCCCAGCGAATAGCCCATGACATCGACCTTGTCGTAGCCGAGCGCCTTGATGATGGCGGCCATGTCGTCGCCCATCGCCTCCACGGTGAATGGTCGGTCACCCAGCGCGGTGCGGCCGTGACCCTGCAGGTCGACGCCGATGACGGTGCGGTTTTCGGCAAGTTTCCGCAGGATCGGCGCGAACATATCCGTGGTGCCGAGACCGCCATGCAGCAGAAGCAGCGGCTCGCCCTTGCCATAGATGGCATAATAATAATTCAGGCCGTTGATCGGCAGCAGGCCAGACTTTTCCGGCTTCGGCAGTGCGTTCGTCTCAGTCGTGATGGCGGGTTTTGTCTCCTCCGCATTGGTGGTGCCTGGGCAGCCAACGAGCGCTACAACCGAAGCAAGAATGGCGAAAAACAGGGTTTTGGACATATCGATCTCCTCTCGTCCTGCCGGTATCAGAGCGTCATGCGGATCAAAGCGTTTTGGCGAGTTCTTCGAGCTGGTCGGCGCACTGTCCCCAACCCTCGTGGAAACCCATCTTCTCATGCTGTTCGCGGTCGGCGACGCTCCAGTGCCTGACCCGAGCGATGTAGCGCGTCTTGCCGTTGCCCTCGTCCTCGAAGGTCAGCAGGACGGTCATGAACGGCTTCTCCGAAGGCTGCCAAGCCTCTGTGTAGGCGTCGGTGAAGACGATCTTCCTGCCGGGAACGACTTCGAGGAAGACTCCCGGGTTGGGGAATTCGTTACCGTCCGGGCTAGCCATGACGAACAAGGCTCGAGCCGCCGGTGCGCACATCCATCTCAGCGCGCGGCGTCGTCCATGGTTTTGGCGAGAACCAGCGCGTGATCAGTTTCGGGTCAGTCCAGCAGCGATAGACGTTCTCGCGCGGCGCATCGATGATGCGGGCGAGAACCAGTTCACGGTCGTTGGTGGGGGCGATGTCGAGCTTGATGGTCATGATGGCGTCCTGCGTTGATCTGCTTCCGTCCCAAGGACGAGCCGATGAACCGCAAACCGACACCGGCCGCGAAAATTTTGCGAAGGAAGTTTCAGTGGCGCTTGGCTTGCACCAGATAAGCCTCGATTTCGGTCTCGCCGAGCCACTTTGCCGCTTCCAGCCGGTGCAGGCCTTCGACGAGAATGTGGCGTTTGCCGTCATGGCGGACCTGGATCGGCGTCTTCATGCCGTTTTCCAGTATGTCCTCGGCCAGATGGCGGACGGTCTCGGGATGCAGCGTCTTCTTGCGCGCTGTCGGCACGTAGATCTCGTCGACTTTGACCTTTTGCACTCTGAGCATTCCGACCCCCCGTCGGCGGAAACGCCGCCTGCCCTGAGATAGTCCGTTTGATGGAGGCGGCCAAGGGTGCGGCTAACGAATGCTGGTCCGATCGTTTCCATTTGACGCAACGACCGCAGATCGCCGAAATGGCGGCCTTCGACCTTTCAGGTGTTCATGACCCATCTGCCGACCGAATTCCCCGATTTCGGACTGACGCCGGAGCAGCGCCGCCACGCGGTGCGTGGCCATTACTACGAATGGCCGGGGATGGATGGCGAGCGCGGCGAGATCTGGTGCTACAGCGACCGCTTTTCCTATCGCGCCGGCGAAACGGTGGCGTTGCATGTCAGTTCGACAGCTCCGAACTTCGGCATGACAATCACCCGGGATGGCGGCAGCGAGACCAAAGCGTTCGAAAAATCGGGCATCGCGGCACGCCGGCAGGACACACCTGACCAGTGTTCGGTTGAAGGCTGCGGCTGGGACGTATCCTTCGAATTTCGCGTCGGGGCGGACTGGCCGTCCGGCGCCTATCGGGTCACGCTGACCGCCGACGGCCGCGACGGCAAACCGATCCAATCCCATCATCTTTTCATCGTCAGCCCGCAGCCGGGCCGTAAACCCGGCCGTGTGCTGCAGGTGGCTGCGACAGGCACATGGCTGGCCTACAACACCTGGGGCGGCTCCAACCACTACCAGGGCATCACCGGGCCGGATCGCAACCAGTATTCGCCCATCGTGTCGACGCAACGCCCCTGGTGCCGCGGCTTCGTCGTGCTGCCGAAAGACGCGCCGCGCGTGCCGCTGGAAGTCGCCGTGCCACCCAAGACGATTCCCCGCTATCCGCATATGGAATGGGCGCTCGCCACAGGCCATTCGAAGAAATACGCCTCTTCGGGCTGGGCCAGCTATGACAGCCATTTCTTCCGCTTCGCCGAACAGGCCGGCTATGGCGTCGATCTCATCAGCCAGCACGATCTGCATTTTTCGTCCGAAATTCTCGACGGCTACGACTGTGCCGTCTTCGTCGGCCATGACGAATACTGGACCTGGGAAATGCGCGATGCCGTCGACGCCTATGTCGAGCGCGGCGGCCATGCGGCGCGCTTTGCCGGCAATTTCATGTGGCAGACGCGGCTGGAAGACGAGGCCCGCCGGCAGGTCTGCTACAAATATCGCGCGCGTGCCGAAGACCCCGCCTATCTCCCAGGCGGCGACATCACCCGCGCCACCAACTCCTGGGAAGCGCCGGAAATCGGCCGGCCGGGTTCGGCGACCTTCGGGCTCAACGCCACGCGCGGGGTTTATACCGGTTGGGGCGGTTGCGCGCCGCGCGGCGTGCGTGGCTTTCCGGTCTACCGGCCGGAGCACTGGGCCTTTGCCGGCACCGGCATCTATTATGGTGACCTGCTGGGCTCCGACAGCCATGTCTATGGCTATGAAGTCGATGGGCTCGACTTCGAGATACGCGGCGGCCTGCCCTACCCCACAGCGACCAGCGGCGCGCCAGACGGCCTGCAGGTTCTCGCGGTCGGCATGGCATCCCAGGTCGAGGAAAGCGCCGACATTCCGATCGAGGATCAGTTCCTCACCGACGAAGACGGTCGCTTCACCGCCGAAACACTGTTCGGAGAGGCGAGCGACGCCAATCTGGAAAAGGTCAAACGCGGCAATGGCATGATCGTCAATTTCCCGCGCGGCAAGGGCGAGGTGTTCCACGCCGGAAGCTGCGAATGGGTCGCCGGCCTGCTAAGACAGGACCCGATGGTCGAACGCGTCACAAAAAATGTCCTCGATCGTTACCTCGGAAAGCCCTGATATGTCGAAAATCCAATCCGCCGTTGAAGAAACCGAAGTCCGGCGAGACTCGCATCTGTTCTATCTGTCCAGCCTGCGCCGGCCGCTGATCGACCGTGCCGAGGGCATCTATATGTGGACGCAGGACGGCCGCCGCTTTATCGACGGCTCGAGCGGCCCGATGGTCGCCAATATCGGCCATTCCAACCGCAACGTGCTGGATGCCATGAAGCGGCAGATGGACCGCGCCACCTTCGCCTATCGGCTGCATTTCGAGAACGAGCCGGCCGAAGAACTGGCACGTGAGCTGGCCGGCAAGCTGCCGGAAGGCATGGACCGTATCTTCTTCGTCTCGGGCGGCTCGGAGGCGACGGAATCCTGCATCAAGCTGGCGCGGCAATGGGCTGTCGCCACCGGCCAGGCCAGCCGCTGGAAGGTGATCACGCGCTTCCCCTCCTATCATGGCGGCACGCTGGGTTCGCTGTCGATTACCGGCGACGATGCGCTGGCCGAAACTTTCGAGCCGATGATGCGGGTGATGCCGACCGTGCCGGCGCCGAACGCCTGGCACGACCGCGACAATCTTTCGATGGAACAGCGCGGCATCCGCTATGCCGACATGCTGGAGGAGAAGATCCTGGCCGAAGGGCCGGAGAGCGTGGTCGCCTTCATCATGGAACCGATCGGTGGCGCTGCGACCGCAGCGCTGGTGGCGCCCGACAGCTACTATCCGCGCATCCGCGAGATCTGCGACCGCTACGGCATCCTGCTCATCCACGATGAAGTGATGAGCGGCGCCGGCCGCACCGGCAAATTCCTCGGCGGCGACCACTGGAACTGCAAGCCCGACATCGTTGCGCTGTCGAAGGGGCTGGGTTCGGGCTATGCGCCGCTTGGCGCGCTCGCCGCCCCGATGCGGCTGGTGCAGCCGCTGCTTGACGCCGGCGGCTTCCAGCACGGCCACACCTATGCTGGCAATCCGCTGGCCTGCGCCGCCGGGCTGGCTGTGCTCGGTGAAATGGACCGGCTCGACCTGATCGCCAATGCGGCCGCCATGGGCGACGTGCTGATGGACGGGCTGAAGGGGCTGGCGAAGCGGTTTCCGTTCATCGCCGATATGCGTGGCAAGGGCCTGCTCACCGGCGCCCAGATGGTTGCCGATCCCGAGACGCTGAGGCCGATCGACCAGAACAAGAAGGCCACGCAGCGGCTGCTCGACCTCGCCTATGAACGCGGGTTGATCATCTATGGCCGCAGGGTCAAGGGCGGCGTCGACGGCGACAATTTCATGGTCGCGCCGCCGATGATCGTCACCAGGGAGCAGGTCGGCGAGATCGTCTCCATCATCGGCGACTCGCTGGACGTTCTGGCCTCCGAACTCGACCTACCGGTCGAAGGCTGAGGCGACAAAGATGGCGCCTAGAAAAGTCATCATCACCTGCGCTGTCACCGGCTCGGTGCACACGCCGTCGATGTCGCCCTATCTGCCGGTGACGCCGGACCAGATCGCAGCGGAGGCGATCGCGGCGGCCGAAGCCGGTGCCTCGATTCTGCATCTGCACGCCCGCGATCCGAGTGACGGCCGCCCGACCGCCGATCCGGACGTCTACATGCAGTTCCTGCCGCGCATCAAACAGGCGACCGATGCAGTGATCAACATCACCACCGGCGGCTCGTCGCTGATGACCCTGGACCAGCGGCTGGCGGCACCGCTCAGAGCCGAACCCGAAATGTGCTCGCTCAACATGGGTTCGATGAATTTCGCGCTGTTCCCGATGCTCGACAAGCCGAGGGAATGGCAGCACGAGTGGGAACCGAAGCTGCTGGAAGCCACCCGCGACACGATCTTCAAGAACACCTTCGCCGACATGGAAGGGGTGCTGGAAAGACTGGGCAAGGGCTGCGGCACGCGCTTCGAATTCGAATGCTACGATGTCGGCCATCTCTACTCATTGGCGCATTTCCGCGACCGGGGGCTGGTGTCTGGCCCATTGTTCATCCAGTTCGTGCTGGGCATTCTGGGCGGCATCGGCGCTGACCCGGACAATCTCGTCCACATGAAGCGGATCGCCGACAAATTGTTCGGCGACAGCTACCAGTTCTCGGTGCTGGCCGCCGGCCGCCAGCAGATGCCGCTGATCTCGATCGCCGCGGCCATGGGCGGCAATGTCCGCGTCGGGCTGGAGGACAGTCTCTATGACGGCCGCCAGCTGGCGAAATCCAATGCCGATCAGGTGCGCCGCATCCGTGGCATTCTCGATGGGCTGTCGCTGGAGGTTGCAACCCCCACCGAAGCGCGCGACATGCTGGCGCTCAAGGGCGGCGACCGGGTGGCGTTTTGAGATGCTGGCGTTTGAAAGGGAGACAATCTGAAATGATTGCGTTCCTTCGCACCCCCCTCTGTCCTGCCGGACATCTCCCCCGCAAGGGGGGAGATCGGATGTCATTTCGGCTTTCGCTAACTTCCAACGTTGCAGGATGGGCGGTAGTATCAAAACTGCCAATCTCCCTCCTTGCGGGGGAGACGTCCGGCAGGACAGAGGGGGGTGCCTGGGCACCGAACCTCCGATGATTGTCCCCCCGCCCAATATCCTCCTTCGACTCGGCACTCTCGACGACGTCGAAACGATCCACGCGGCGATCCTGAAACTCGGCACCCATATCGGCGCGCCCGAGGAGATCATTTCGACACCGGACGATCTCAGAACTTACGGCTTTGGTGAAAAGCCATCCTTCTCCACCCTGATCGCCGAAGTCGGCGGCGAATTTGCCGGGCTCTGCCTGCATTTCCCGATCTTTTCGACCTGGATGGGGCGGCCTGGCGTCTATGTGCAAGACCTCTATGTCGAGGATCGTTTTCGTGGCCGCAAGATCGGCGAGCGGCTGCTGCGGCACGTTGCGGCGCAGTGCCGGAAAGAAGGCGGCGTGTATCTGAGGCTATCCGTCGACACCGACAATGAGGGCGCCAAGGCCTTTTATGAAAGGCTGGGCATCGCCTGGTCGAGCTACGAACAGACCCAGAAGATCATCGGCGATGCCTTCTTTGCCTTCGCCGACACGGCCGAGAATGAGGAGCAGGAATGAAAGCCTTCTACGCCGAGGAACAGAAGCGTCACGACCCCAAGGCCTTTCTGTCAAGCGGTGCGGCGCAGCCCAATCCGGAAAAGCCGGAGCGCGTCGAAAGATTGTTAGCCGGCGCATTATCCGCCGGTTGCACGATCGAGCGGTCTCGGGATCATGGGCTCGGCCCGGTCGCGGCTGTGCATACGCCCGAATATCTGGATTTCCTCGAGCATATCTACGCGCGCTGGCAGCGCATCGAGGGCGCTTCGGCCGAAGTGATCCCCAACATCCATCCGATCGCGCGCAACGGCTCCTACCCGGCCTCGGCAGTCGGGCAGGCCGGCTACCACATGGCCGATACTGCTTGCCCGATCTCGGGCGAGACTTGGCAAAGCGCGCTGTGGAGCGTCTGGAGCGCGGTCGATGCGGCCGAGGCGGTGATGTCAGGCGTACCGGCCGCCTACGCGCTATGCCGCCCGCCCGGTCACCACGCCTTTGCCGATGTCGCCGGCGGCTTCTGTTTCATCAACAATTCGGCCGTCGCCGCACAGGCTCTGCGTAAGCAGGCGGCACGTGTGGCGATCCTCGATGTCGACCTGCATCACGGCAACGGCACGCAAGGCATCTTCTATGCACGACCGGATGTGCTGACCGTCTCGCTGCACGCCGATCCCGTGCGTTTCTACCCGTTCTTCTGGGGCCATGCCGACGAGCGCGGCGAAGGGCCAGGCCTCGGCTACAATTTCAACCTGCCGCTGCCGCGCAAATCCGCCGACGCGGCGTTTCTCGAGGCGCTCGAGGTGGCGTTCCAGCGCATCCGTGCCTTTTCGCCGGACGCGCTGGTCGTGGCACTCGGCCTCGACGCGTTCGAGGGCGATCCGTTCGGCGGACTTTCGGTGACGACGCCGGGTTTCTCGCGCATCGGCGAGGCCATCGCAAAGCTCGACCTGCCGACGGTCATCGTCCAGGAGGGCGGCTACCTCTGCGACGAACTCGGCGACAATCTCACCGCGTTCCTCACCGGCTTCGGCGGCAAGATGCGGTGAGTACTCAAGCCAGTGTCAGGAGCGCTGCTGCCTGAGCATGGCGATGACCCGGTGCACGCTCTCCAGCGTCTCGTCGATTTCGGCAGATGTGTTGTAGTGAGCGATGCCGATGCGCACGGCGCCATACTCGGCCGGGATGCCGAGTTGATGGACGATCTCCCAGGCATAGTTGTGCCCCGACCACAGGAAGATGTTCTCGGCGTTCATCTGCCGTACGATCGTCTCCGGCACGATGCCGTCGACGGTGAAGGACACCGTCGGCACGCGCTCGCCAATCCGCTTCGGATCGGTGATGCCGTGGATGGTCAGACCCTCGATATCGGACAGACCGTCGATCAGCTGTTGCGCCAGCGGGTTTTCATAGGCGATCGACACCGCGAACGCCTTGGCGATCTTCTGCCTTCGCGATCCACCCTCGCCCGCTGCCGCGCCAAGGTCGGCGAAGTAATCGACCGCGGCCGTGAGGCCGGCCATCAGTTCGATCTGCGGCGTGCCCAGCTCGAACCGCTCCGGCAGGCCGTTGGATGAACAGCGGCACTTGTAGGGTTTCAGATCATCGATGACATCATGCTGGCCCCACAAAATGCCCATATGCGGGCCGAAGAATTTGTAGGCCGAACAGATCAAGAAATCGCAGCCGAGCTCCTGAACGTCGATCAGGCCGTGCGGGGCGAACTGCACGGCATCGACATAGACCAGCGCGCCGGCGTTCCTGGCGATGGCGCTCAGCGCCTTCACCCGGTTGATGGAACCAGTCAGGTTGCTGGCATAGTTCAACGCGACCAGCCGGGTCCTGTCGGATAGCAACCCGGCGAGCGTCGCCTCTTCGACCTGCCAGCTCTTTTCGTCGAACGGCAGCCAGCGCACGACGAGGCCGAGATCCTCGGCCAGCTGCAGCCAGGGCGACACATTGCCCTCATGGTCCATGCGGGTGAGGATGATCTCGTCGCCGGGCTTCATCGTGCGGCCGAGCGTGCGCGACATGTGATAGGTCAGCGTCGTCATGTTGGCGCCGATGATGATTTCTTCCGGGCTCGCCGCACCAAGGAAATCGGCCATTGCCCGATGCGCCTCATCGACGACGGCCTGCGCGGCAATCGTCGTTTCGAAATAGCCGCCAAGGTTGGCGTTGGTGGTCAAAAGACAGCGCGACACGGCGTCTGCGACGACTTGCGGCACCTGCGTGCCGGCCGGATTGTCGAGATAGATGCGGCGACGGCCCTTGTCGGTCAGGGAGAGAGCGGGAAATCTTTCGCGGACCAGCTCGATCGGAAAATTCATTGTTGCCCTTCTCCCATTGTAATCATTGGATTCGGCCAGCGGCCAATCCCCGTTCAAGGACAGGGATTACCGACCCGCTGATGGATCGCATCCACCGCCTTCTGCATTTCTTCGGTCCAGACGACATCGACGGAAGACAGCGCCATGTCGAGCTGCGAAAGCGTCGTTGCGCCGACGATGTTGGAGGTTACGAACGGCCGGCTTGAGACATAGGCATTGGCAAACAGTGCCGGCTCCAGGTCAAAGGAGCGCGCCAGCTCATTGTATTCAAGTTGTGCTTCGGCAGCACCTGGCGTCTCGTAGCGCTGGCCGCGGTTGAATAGCTGCGTGCGCGAGCCCTGAGGCCGCGCGCCATGGTCGTATTTGCCAGTCAGGTATCCCTGTGCCAGCGGCGAATAGGGCAGCAGCGACACTTGCTCGCGCTCGCAGACCTCGGCGAGGTTCACCTCGAAGGTGCGGTTGACGAGATTGTAGGCGTTCTGGATCGACGCGACGCGCGGGCCGATGTCCTTGTCGGCTTCGGCAAGGAACCGCATCACGCCCCAGGAACTCTCGTTCGACAGGCCGAAATGGCGTATCTTTCCTGCCTTCACCAGTTCGTCGAACACGGCAAGCGTCTCGGCGACCGGCGTTTCGTCGGCCGGTGCGCCGACGGAATCGGCGCGCGGCGACACGGCGCCGACGCGCGTCGGGTTGGCGCCCCAGGGGATATCCCGCTCCGGCCAGTGGATCTGATAGAGGTCGATATAGTCGGTGCCGAGCTTGGCCAGCGACTTGTCGATGGCGTCAAAGATATCGGCGCGCACCAGTTGCGACGGCCTGTCGCCGCGAAACCAGCTGTTGGCCGTGCGGCCGACGACCTTCGAGGCAAGGATTACCTTGTCGCGGTTGCCCTTGGCTTTCATCCAGCTGCCGATGATCTTTTCGGTCCACCCTTGCGTCTCCGCCTTGGGCGGGATCGGGTAGAGCTCGGCGGTATCGATGAAATTGACGCCGCGCGAGAACGCCAGGTCCATCTGGGCGTGGCCTTCGGCCTCGGTGTTCTGCTGGCCCCAGGTCATGGAGCCCAAGCAGATCTGGGTAACAAGAAGATCGGTCCGACCGAGACGGCGTTTGTGCATGGAATTCGGCTCCGGAGGAAGGCTGGCGCGACTGCGCGGAGGAAGCCGCATCTATAGGCAAAGCAGAGCCGCTCTCCAAGCCTCGGCAGACCGACTTTTGCGTGAACCAGAAAGGTTTAGCGGCGAGCGCCGGCCAGCGCACGGCGCTTGGCCTCGTCGATCAGCATGTTGGCCACTTGCATGCGGATCATGGCGCGCTGGCGCAGATGCGGGGCGACACGGTCGGGATGGTTGGCAAAGGCAAAGCTGCGGCGCATGCGACCGAAATCGGCGACCTGCTTGGGCTGATTGAGGCCGAGTTCCATGGCGATGGCTTCGGGATCGATCGGCGGCAGCTTTTCCTCGGGCTTTGGCTCTTCGCCGGCGAGAGCCAGCTTGGCATGATCGAGCAAGGCGGCGAATTCCGTCGCCAGATCCGCGCCCGCCTCGCGATATTCGGCAGCGGAAACCTTGATGCGGCCGGAATGGAGTTCATCGGCCACCGAAAGATAGTCGAACGGGATGGATGGACGAGCGCCGGCCTCTTCGCCCTCGCCATTCTTGTCGGGGGCGATGAAGAGGTCGTCGAGCAACGAAGCGAAATCCCGCTTGGCGCCAGTAGCGATGTCAGCCTCCCCCTCGCCCGACCATTCGGGTATCAAAGCATAGAACCGGCTCGTTAAAAATGCATGCCACCGATCTTAACGAATTTAGCCGTCGCCTGCACCGCGTGACCAACCGCAACCCCAAGAACGAAAATTCAGACTGTATTTTTTGCAGTCCGGAATTCGCCAGGTGTGGCGAGGAAAATCGCCAGGTGGCGAGGAAAAACCGGCCATGTGGCCAGCGTTCGAGGCTACGATACGCACCGGCCAAAAGTTCGCCCGTTAGAGGAAGTGGCGAAAAATTCGCCAAGACATGGCAGGTATGCAAATGCTGCACTGCACAATTGTAACGATTCACATATATTGGCAGCCGTGGAGGACCAATTTGGGGCTTGAATCATGGGTTTCTTCACTGAAATGTTCGCCCGGCCGCGGCCGCAGGAGCATCTGAGATACCGCTCGGCGCTCGCGCTGCTTCATTCGATGAGCAATGCCGACCGCGCCGACATCGGTATCAAGCCGGCCGACTTCCCCCGCATCGCCCGCGAAATGTCCATTCGCTAGGTACTTCCGGTGATGTCCCGGATCGATCCGGGACATCTCCAAAAAACTCAATTCCTTAGCGCGTTCCCAGGAACGTCGCCTTGCCCAACGGCACGCCATTGTGGCGAAGAATGTTGTAAGCCGTGGTGAGGTGAAAATAGAAGTTGGGCATGGCCACATCCAGCAGATACTGCAGGCCGGGCATCGAGCTTTCGCGCCCGCCAAGCTTCAGCTCGATGATCTTGTTGTCGGAGCCGTCGAACTCGGCAGCCGAAAAAGTCGCCAGAAGGTCCAGGGTTTTCGTGATGCGAGCCTGGACATCGGCGAAACTCGCCTCATTGTCTTCGTATTTCGGCACTTCGCGGCCGGCGAGCCGCGACGGCGCGCCCTTGGCATGATCGGTGGCGATCTGCACCTGCCTGGTCAAGGCGAACATGTCTGGCGCCAGCCGCGACGTCAGAAACACCTGCGGATCGATCTTGCGGTCAAGCGCATTCTGTTCGGCGGTCGCCAGCACATTGGAAAGCGCTTTCAGCCTGGCTGCAAACACCGGCACGGATGCCTCATACATCGATATCGTCACGTCAAATCTCCTGCCCGGCCGAACGCCGGCGGACGCGACGTAGCGCCTTCGCGCGCGATTCTTCAAGTCCGTCGAGCCTGCGTCACCACGTTGCCGCAATCGCCATCGTAGAATCCTCTATCGAGCGGAGGTTCCCGATGAGACGCGCCCTTTTCGCAGCGACTGCCTTTCTCTCCCTGGCACCGATCGGCCAGACGGTATTGGCTGCCGACGATGCCCCCGAAGCGCCCTATATCGACGATCGGTCGAGCGCCGATGCGGTTGTCCGTTCGCTGTACAGCGCCATCAGCCGGCACGAATTCGCCCGCGCATGGGGGTATTTCGGCGATACAAAGCCGGCAAAGGATTTCGCCAGTTTCGTCAAGGGCTATGATGGGACGGACAATGTCGAAGTCCAGACCGGGGCGGTTTCCGATGAAGGTGCGGCGGGCAGCATTTTCTACAACGTCCCCGTCGCCATCCGCGCGACGGACAAGGCCGGCGGCGAAAAGGTCTTTGCCGGCTGCTATACGCTGCGCCAGGTGAATGCCCAGACCCAGGTGGAGCCACCCTTCGATCCGATCCACATCGAGAAAGGGGCACTGAAGCCCTCCACCGCCGATTTCGAGGAGGCGCTGCCGCCAAGCTGCGGCGATGGCCCACCACCGCCGCAGAAAGACACCGCACTGGAGCAGGCCAAGAAGGCATTTCTGGCAACCTATGGCGACCAGTGCGACAAGCAGTTCCTCGCCAATGAGCCGACTGTTTTTTCGATCAAATACAAGGACAAGGATGCGCAGCCCGGCGATCCCGACAAGGAGACGCGACTGTTCGATTTTTCCTGTTCGGCCGCGGCCTACAATGAAAGCTCGGTCTACTACATGACCGACGACGTGTCGGGCGTGCAGCAGTTGCAGTTCGCCGAGCCCAAGATGGACATCCGCTACGAGAACAATGACAGCAACGGCAAATTGCTGGGCATGAGTATCGTCGGTTTCCAGACGTCCGGCTGGGCGGTCAATTCCGGCTATGACGAGGCTGCCCACACGATCACAACATTCAACAAGTGGCGCGGGGTCGGCGATGCTTCCGACGCCGGCACGTATCTGTTTCGCAACGGCAATTTCTCGCTGGTCCAGTACGACGTCGATGCATCCTATGACGGCGAGCAAAACCCCGAGACTGTCGTCGACTACAACACTGCGCCTTGAGCGTCACATGGGCTTGCAGGCAGCGCCTGTCAGGGCGCCTTCGACAGCATCCAGTTGAGCGTGCCGCGCCAGTCGGTCATGCGGATCGGCGTGCCATGGGTGCCGGTCTCGAAGCGGACGAAGCGGGTCGGATAGGTCTTCGATTTGGTCAGGATCGAGCGAAAGAACGCCTCCTGCTTTGCCACGGGGTAGACCACGTCGTGGCTGCCCTGGCCGAAGAAGACCGGCACGCGGCGCTTGAAGGCCGGGCTGGTGAAAAAGCTTTCATCCCACAGCGATCCGAGCAGCAGCAGGCCATTGATGCGTCCGCCCGTATCCTTGCGCGCGGCCAGCTTCCAGCATAGCGCGCCGCCCATCGAGCCGCAGGCGACGAAGATCTTCGCGCCTGGCGACTGTTCGGCATAGTGACCGATCAGGGCCGCGATCTGTGCCGCTCCTGTATCGCCGAAATCGGGGAAATCAGGACTGAGATAGAGGCCGCCATTGCCGGCCATCAGGTTCTTGAGCCGGTTGAAATTGCCGCCGAAGGTGAAGTCGTCGACACCCTGCTTGCGGCTGCCGCCCTGCCCGTGCAGATAAAGCACGATGATGCCGGCGCCCTCGGTCTTGCCTGCGGCGACATGCCTGACATCGCCGGCGTCGGTCTTCAGCAGCAGATCCTGCTGCACCTTGCGAACGCCGGTGTCGGTGTATTGGACGTTCACCCGGCGCTCGGGCACCTGGTCACGCCGGTTGATGTCGCGCATCTCGCGGTAATCGATGACCGTGTAGGCGCCGTTGGTGTCGGACGACAGCGTGGCTGGATAGGCGAAGAGATCGTCCTTGAAGGGTTTCAAGGACAGCGTCTGGCTTTGCGCGGCCGGAGACAGCAACGCGGTCGCGACTGCAAAGGCACAGAAAATTTGGCAGCGGATAGACATGTCCAAGGCATGCGTAATTCGGCTTGGGTTTGTCAATCCTGCAGCACGCCGCCGGCGCCTTCCAGCGCCTCGCGCGTGTCGACATCGACAGATGCCGCCGCGCCGATCTCGACATCGATGACATCGAGCCCTTCCGTCTCGACCAGATGGCGCGCGCCGGTGTCGCCTTCGAGATGGGCGATCGCCGGAAACAGCGAGCGCGGCAAAAGCACCGGGTTGCCGCGGTTGCCGTCACGCGAAGCGCGGACCACCGCATTGCCGCCGGCCTTGCGGAAAGCATCGATCAATCTGTCGAGATCGCCAGACGTGATATCAGGCATGTCGCCGAGAACGATCATCACGCCGGCGGTGTCTTCCGGCAGATAGGCAATGCCGGCCTTCAGCGAAGTGGACAGGCCCTCGGTAAAATCGGGATTGTCGGCGAAGGCCACGTCGAGGCCCGCCAGTGCCGAGCGCACCCGATCGCGCTGGTGGCCGGTGACGACGACAGTGCCGGACGCCTTCGAGCCAAGCGCCCGCTCAGCGGTGCGGCGCACCAGCGGCTTGCCGTCGAACAGCGCCAGCAGCTTGTTCGGCCCGCCCATGCGGCTTGAGCGGCCAGCCGCCAGCAGCACGATGCCGACCTTGACCTGGCTTCTCGCCGGCAGCGGTTCGCGCGGCTGCGGCCGTGTCGGGATTTCCATCAGCAGCCCTCCGACCCCCATGCCGGCAATATCCCTGGCGGTCACGTCGATACCGGCGATCAAACGGTCCAGCACCCAGTCGAAACCGTTCTCCTTGGGGCTGCGGGCGCAGCCGGGCGCGCCGATGACGTGCTTGCCGCCGAGCATACCGAGCACCAGCAGATTGCCGGGATCCACCGGCATACCGGCGCGGATGACAGTACCGCCCGCCCTCTCGATCGCCGCGGGAATGACATCGGCGAAATCGCTCATCGCCGAGGCGCCGAAGATCACCACCAAATCGTTGTCGCGCACCAGGGAGACCGCGGCCTCAGCCACCGGCGCGATCTCATGCGGCGTGCGGCGCTCGGCCGTCAGCCTGCCCCCCGTGCGCGCCAGCCGCGCTTCGGTGACTCGCAGGGTCTTGTCCAGCACGGAAGGCTTGATGCCCGGCAGAACCGTCTGGATGACGCCGACACGCACCGGCTGGTAGGCGTTGACGGCAAAGATCTCACCACCGGCGCAGATTTTCGTCGCGGCGCCGATCAGCGCTGAACTGACCGCGAAGGGGATGATCTTCACGGTCGCGACCATCTGGCCTTTCTCCACCGGCGCATGCTGCGCCAGCGTGGCGATGGTGATGGCGGGATCGATGGCGTTGATGGCGTCGATGGCAGCGGCATCGACCGTGAAGATGCCCGGCGCCTTGGCATGGAGGTTGACCCGCCCGGTCGCGGCAGGCCTGGCCTCGATCCCGCGAAAGGTCATGCTCTCAGCTATTTCCTGCGCGGCGGCATCCTCGGCGAGGTCGTCGGCAGCCAGCACGGCTGCAACGACCTCGGAAACGCCGGCGGCCCGCAGCAGCGCCACATCTTCGGCGCTGAGCCTGTGCGCCTTGCGGAAGCGGCGTTCACCAGCGGTGGTGGAGTGCGCCAGCACCGCGCCTTCCGCGGCCTCGATCGGGATCGGGCCGAATTTCACGCCGCCGCGCCCGTAGAGCGCCGCGCGTCCTTTTGGACGCGCAAAGGACGCTCTACTACTTTGAATCTACGCATCGTGCTTTTCCAAAATCGATTTCGATTTTGGAGCCGATGCGGAGGCATCGAAACCGCGCGAGCGGAAGGCGTGGATCGCCTGGGCCAACACCGCAACGGCGATCTCTCCCGGGCTGGCAGCACCGATGTCGAGCCCGATCGGCGCATGGATACGGGCGATCTGATCGGCGCTCGCGCCCAGCGCCAGCAGGCGTTCGACCCGCTTGGCATGCGTCTTCCTGCTGCCGAGCGCCCCGACATAGAAACAGTTGGCGTCGAGCGCGGCCTTCAGGGCGAAATCATCGACCTTCGGGTCATGGGTGACGGCGGCAAGTGCGGTGTAGCTGTCGAGCGGCTGGCGCTTCAGCACATCCTCCGGCCATTCTGCATGAAGCGCCACCTCGGGAAAGCGGTCCGGCGTGGCGAAAGCGGTGCGGGGGTCGATGATCTCCACGGGATAGCCGGCGATCTTCGCCATCGGCGCCAGCGCCTGGCTGATATGGACAGCGCCAATCACGACCAGACGCGGCTGCGGCAGATGCGCGTTGAGAAAGAAATTCCGCCCCTCGGCTTCGACCGAACCGGAATTGCCTGTGCGAAACGCCCTGGCGATCGCGGCGCCAAGATCGCCGGCGACCTGATCGCCCTCGCGCACGATCCTGTCGCGGCCGTCACCGAGATCGGTGACAAGGATCGCCGCTCGGCGAGCGCGTCGTTCGGCGTTCAAAGTTTTTAAGGCGTAGGGATCCATCAGGAAATCTCTTGTCCGAGCATGATCTTGTCCAAAAACCGGGCCCCACTTTTGGGCATGCTCTAGCCCAGTCTTTCCACATACACCTTGATGCGACCGCCACAGGACAAGCCGACCTGCCATGCGGTTTCATCGGCAACACCGAACTCCAGCATCCTGGCCTTGCCGCTGTCGATGACGTCGATGGCCTCGCTGACCACAGCGCCTTCGACGCAGCCGCCGGAAACGGAGCCGTGGAAATTGCCATCGGCATCAATGACCAGATGGCTGCCTATGGGTCGGGGCGCCGAACCCCAGGTCTCGACCACAGTCGCGATGGCCACGTCCTTGCCGTCCTTCATCCAGCCCTCCGCAATGATCAGCGGGTCGCGGGCCTCATCCAGATAAATGCTGTTTTCCATGACCGTTTCTCCAGAAGTCTGTTTTTCTCGGGATCTGTTTTCCGGATGGGAAAGATATGGCTATGCGGCGTGCCTCGCGCCAGCTTCCAGCCATCGGCGCGGATCGACGGATTCTGCCGACTTCTTATCCAGCGACGCGCAAAGATCGGCGAGCGCGTCGAGATTGTGCACCGAGCGGAACTCGTCGACGTGCGGCAGCATCGTCTTGACGCCGCGGGCGCGCGCCTGAAAGCCGTCGAAGCGCAGCAACGGATTCAGCCAGATCAGACGCCGGCAGGATTTGTGCAGGCGCTCCATTTCTTCAGACAGGCCGGCGACATCGTCGCGCTCCAGCCCATCTGTGATCAGAAGCACGACCGCGCCCTGCCCCAGCACGCGGCGCGACCATATCAGGTTGAACTCGGCCAGCGTGTCGCCGATGCGGGTGCCGCCCGACCAGTCCCTGACCGCCGCCGAACAGTCGGCAAGGGCTGCATCCGGGTCGCGATGGCGCATCTGCCGGGTCAGATTGGTGAGCCTTGTGCCAAAAACGAACGTGTGCACGCGCCGGCGTTTTTCGGTCAGCGCATGCAGGAAATGCAGGAAGATGCGTGTGTACTGGCTCATCGAGCCGGAAATGTCGGCCAGCACCACCAGCGGCGGGTGAACCTCGCGGGCTGAGCGGAATTTCGGCAGGATCAGTTCGCCGCCGGTGCGCGCGGCCGAACGCATCATGGCGCGCGGATCGATACGGCGGCCATGCGCATCGGCCTTGAAGCGCCGGGTGCGCACCATGTCGAAAGGCAGCCGCAGCTGCGCGATCGCCTTCTTGGCGTCGGCCATCTCGGCGGTATTCATCTGGGCAAAATCCTTGGCCCGCAGCACCTCGTTGCCGGAAGAGGTGAAGCGGGCGTCGACCTCGATCTCGGGAATTTCCTGTGGCGGCTGGTTCTTCTGGTGGCCCTCGAACATCGCCTGGCTGACCCGGTTTTCAGCGGCGCGTGGCTTCTGCTTTTCCCTGTTGTCGGGTGCCACCGGCGAAAACATAGCCAGCATCTTTTCGATCAGTTCGCGCGACTTCCAGAACAGCCGGAAGGCTTGGTCGAAAATGGCGTGGTCCTCATGCCTGGACACCAGCACGGCGTGCAGCGTCCAGTAGAAATCGTCGCGCGAGCCGATGCCGGCGGCGAGCACCGCTTCGATTGCGTCCTTGACCGAAGCCGGGCCGACCCGCATGCCGGCCTTGCGCAAGGTGCGGGCAAAATAGACGATGTTGTCGGCGATCCGCCCGTGCGGCATGGCCTCTTTTGGCTCGGGGCGCGACATCGCCTACTCCGCCGCCGAAAGCTCGGCCTTCACCTCGTTGAGGATGCGCCGGCCTTCGCCCTGTTCGATGCGGGCAATGTCGTCCTGGTATTTCAACAGCACGCCGATCGTGTCGGAGACGGTTTCAGGATCGAGCGCCACCTTGTCGAGCTCGGTCAGCGCGCCGGCCCAGTCGATGGTTTCGGCGACGCCCGGCACCTTGAACAATTCGATCTGGCGCAGCTTCTGGATGAAGGAGACCACTTCGGCCGAAAGCCGCTGGTTGGCCTGCGGCACCTTGCGGCGCACGATCTCCAGCTCGCGCTCGGCATTGGGATAGTCGACCCAGTGATAAAGGCAGCGCCGCTTCAGCGCATCGTGGATTTCGCGGGTGCGATTGGTGGTGATGATGACGATCGGTGGTTCTTCCGCCTTGATGGTGCCGAGTTCGGGCACCGTCACCTGGAAGTCGGACAGGATTTCGAGCAGGAAGGCTTCAAACGCCTCGTCGGTACGGTCGAGCTCATCGATCAGGAAAACCGGGGCAGCGCCCGTCTTTCCGGTCAGCGCATCGAGCACCGGGCGGCGGATCAGGTATTTTTCGGAAAAGACGTTGCGCTCCATGGCGGAGCGCTCGACCTTGCCGGCCGCCTCCTCCATGCGGATCTCGATCATCTGCGCGGCGTAGTTCCACTCATAGACGGCGGACGAAACGTCGAGGCCTTCATAGCACTGCAGGCGGATCAGCCGGCGACCGAGCGCCTGTGCCAACACCTTGGCGATCTCGGTCTTGCCGACGCCGGCCTCGCCCTCGAGGAACAGCGGCCGCTTCATACGCAACGACAGGAACAGCACGGTCGCCAGCGACCGGTCCGCCACATAGTCCGCACCGGTCAGGAGATCGAGCGTCTCGTCGATCGTCCGTGGCGCGGCGCGCGGTTTCAGCTCGGTCATTCTTTCTCCGTGAACGCCGCCGCTCCGCTTTCCAGTACGTGGTAGCCGCGGGCGTGGTAAATCAGCGGCCGCAAATTATCGCCCATACGCAGACCTGTCACCTTGCCAAAAAGCACACGATGGGTGGCCAGATCCTTGGTGTCGATCAATTCGCAGTCGAACACGGCGAGCGCGCCTTTCAGCGTCGGTACGCCGGTAGAGATCACATCCCATTCGCCAAGCGCGAAACGTTCCTCGACCGGCAGGCCGGTGATGCCGGAAAAGCCGACCGACAGTGGCTCCTGGTGCGAGGCCAGCGTGTTTAGGGCAAACCTGCCGTTTTTCACGAACAGCTCATTCTTGGCATTTTCGCGGTTGAGACAGACCAGGATGGTCGGCGGCGTGTCCGACACCGAACAGGCGGCGATCACCGTCGTGCCGCGCTTGCCGGCCGGCCCGTCGGTGGTGACCACATGGACGTGGCCGGCAAAGTGGCTCATCGCATCGCGATAGGCCTGCGGCCCAATGTCGTTCTTCTTCAGCACCGTAAATTTTCCATGGTCAGGATCCTACCGACATATATGGCCAGACATAGCCCGCCACAAGCGAAGTGCCTGAGCCATATCCCGAAATTCGCGTGTTGCACCAAGGCCGGGCAGCCTTTAGGTCTTGGCGGTAATAGTGCCGGGAGCATAGAGCCGGCACGGAGGGACCCATCGCTCGAATGCGACCCAGGACAAGAACAATAGCGGCGCTGTTCTGGCTGTTTCTGGCCAGTGCCGCGGATGCCCAGACGCTGCTCGTCGGCGTCGCGGCACCGCTATCGGGACCATCTGCCATTCTCGGCAAGCAGATCGAGGCCGGGACCGGCCTGGCGGCCGAAGCGAACGGCATCGAACTGAAGACGGTGGATGATTCCTGCACCGCCGATGGCGGCGCTGCCGCGGCCAGGAAGTTTGCGGCCGCCAAGGTCAATATCGTGGTCGGCTTTCTCTGCACCGAGGCCATCGAGGCGGCGATGCCGATCCTGAAGGATGCCGGCATTCCGGTCATCACCGTTGGCGTGCGGACCGAAAGCCTGACCGACCGCCGCGCCAAGACCGGCTGGCCGGTCTATCGCCTCGGACCACGCGGCGACGATGAGCGCAACACCGTCGCCTCTGCCCTCACCCATCTGTGGCAGAACGAGCTGTTCGCCATTATCGACGACGGCACCATCTACGGCCGTGAGATCGCCGAGACGTTGCGGGCAGCGGCCGAACAGGCAGCGCTGAAACCGGTGTTCGTCGATACGTTCCGGCCACAGCTCGACAACCAGATCGGCATGATCGGTCGGCTGAAGAAGGCCGGCGCGACGCATGTCTTTGCCGGTGGCGACGGCGGCGACATCGCCATCATGGGCCGCGATGCCGCACAGCTTCAGGCGGGCATCGTCTTTGCCGGCGGCGAAAATCTCCGCACACCGCCGGGCGACGTGCCCTATGCCGTGGGCACGCTGATGATCGCACCGCCGGAATGGGCCGATGTCGCCGATCCAAAAGTGCTGGCGGCATTTGACGCTAGGAAGATCGTGCCCGACGGTTATGCGCTGCCCGCCTACGCCGCGGTCGAAATCGCCAAGGCGGCATCAAGCTTGTCCGAAAGCTCGGGCAAGCCATTGGCTGAAGCCCTGACCGGGCAGGATTTCACCACGGCGATCGGGCCGATCCGCTTTGATGCAAAAGGCGACCTCAGCCAGAGCCCCTACCGCGTCTTTCGTTTCGACGGCACGCGCTTTGCGCCCTTGGAAAGCAACTGATGTTTCGCACCGGCCCACGCAACCTGATCACCGACGTTGCCGGCCTGCGCGTCGGCAATGCGTCCGACGCCAGGCTGAAATCCGGGGTGACGACCGTGCTTTGCGATGCGCCGACGGTGGCTGGCGTTCAGATCCTGGGCGGCGCGCCGGGCACGCGCGAGACAGACCTGCTCGAACCGCACAATTCGGTCGATGTGGTGCACGCCGTCGTGCTTTCAGGCGGTTCGGCTTTCGGCCTCGACGCGGCATCCGGCGTGCAGGCGGCGTTGCGCGAACGCGGCATCGGCCTCGAGGTCGGTGGCTTTCGCGTGCCGATCGTGCCATCGGCGATCCTGTTCGACCTGCGCAATGGCGGCGACAAGGATTGGGGCCGTTATCCGCCCTACCGTGAGCTTGGCTATGAGGCGGCGCAAACCGCCACCGCCGATTTCCAACTCGGCACAATCGGCGCCGGCACCGGTGCGCTGACCTCGGGGCTAAAGGGCGGCCTCGGCTCCGCCTCGACGCTGCTGGAAAGTGGCGTCACCATCGGCGCGCTGGCCGCCGTCAATCCGACGGGCTCGGTAACCGTCAGCCGAACCCGCCATTTCTGGGCAGCACCATTCGAAATCGGCGGCGAATTCGGCGGGCTTGGTTACCCCACGCCGATGCCGGACGATGCGAAACGGATTCTTTTGAAACACCGCGACAAGCATGTTGGCAGGCAGATGGAGACCGGCGGCAACACCACCATCGCCGTCATTGCCACCGATGCGGTGCTCACAAAAGCTGCCGCCAAGCGCCTGGCGATATCGGCGCATGACGGGTTCGTGCGCGCCATATGGCCGACGCACACACCGGCCGATGGCGATCTTGTGTTCGCGCTGGCGACCGGCACGAGCGGTATCGAACTCTCCGCCGATGCCGCAATCGATCTCTACGCCGCCGCCGGCGCCACCATGGCGCGCGCCATCAGTCGCGGCGTCTATGCGGCAACGCCTGCCGAAAACGATCTGTTTCCGGTCTGGTCGTCACGCCTGAGGTGAAGCGATCAATCAGACCCGATCGGACTTTTCTTCCTCGAACGTCACCGCAACATCGGAATTCGCCGACAGCCAGACCTTCTTCCCGTCGACTTCGGCAATCAGGCTCAGGGGAATATAGTGATGATGGCCCTTGTGAGCGCCCTCGCCGCTATCGGCCTTGGTTAGCTTGATGCGCTGGCCATCGACCTTGTCGACAGTGCCGACATGCACGCCGTCGGCGCCGACGACTTCCATATGCTCACGAATTTTGCTGGTGTCGGTCATGGTGGTTCTCCATTGGGACTGCCGACCATAACAAATGACGGGCCGATTGGATGCATCGGCTTTCGCACCGCATGACGTTTTGATTTCGGCGTGCTAGGGGATTGAGACGATCACCGGGGTGAAGACCGATGCGAATGCTCTTTCTGTTTGCCGTTGGCCTGCTTGCACAGTTTGCCACCTCGATCGCGGCTCATGCCGGCGATGTCGCCGAACTTGAAATCCTCGGCTTCACCAAGGACGGCAACGTCTTTGCTTTCGAGGAATATGGCGTGCAGGATGGATCGGGTTTTCCCTATGCCAACCGCTACTACATCGACACCAGCACCGACAGCTTTCTCAAGGGCACGCCGATCCGGGTCCGGCTTGAGGACGAGAATGCCAAACTGGATGCGGCGCGCCTTCAGGCCCGACAAAAAGGCGAAGCCATTGTCAGTCAGGCCCAGTTGGACGCCAATCGCGGCATCACCGCCGGTTTCAACCCGGTGACCGAACTTTCGGCCGATCCGCACCGGATGGCAGTCAACCCGCGCCCGATCTTTTCGCCGGTCGACCCACCGCTCGAGTTCCGGCTCGACGAGATCGGCATGAACAACACCGAGGGCTGCGAGAGCCAGGGCGAGATCAACGGCTTCCGGCTGCTGCGCATCGAGGCGCAGGATGGTGGCACCACCAAGCTGCTGCACGAGGATAAGGCGATACCGAAAAGCCGGGGTTGCCCGAACGGCTACCGCATCGGCGCCGTGCAGACCTTTTCGATGGACAGTCTCAGCGCCTATGCCGTGCTGATCGCGGTGCGCCAGTACGGCTTTGAAGGCCCGGACTTTCGCTGGATCGCGGTGACCGGCTGCCTGTGACACCGCTTGTCCCACCCGCCCCGCGCGATCGTTCGCTGAACCGCCTTCGCCGCGCTATACCGACGCCGCGCACTGCGTTTTATGGCGCCTTGCTATGGGCCACGACGATGGGCGCCAGTGCGCTCGTCACCCTGTTGTTGGACGACTGGGAGACGCCGGCGAAAATCCGCATTGTCACCGTACTGTTCGCGGTGGGAGCTGCGCTGGCCTTTCCTATCGGCCTGTTCGCGGCGCGGCTGGTTTCGCAGGGAAGACGCTGGGAAGTCGCCTTTGCCGCGGCCTTCGTGTGCCTAGCCGCGGCGACGATCGGCCTGACCGCCGGGCTGTTTGCCCTGCAGTACCGCTCCTACTATGCCGAGTGGCATGCGCCTGCTTTCACCCGCACCTGGGTCCTCCAGTTCGTCTTCACGACGTTGATTGCGCTTTATCAGTTCGTGGTGCTGGGCATCCGGCTCTATTTTCCAGTTGGTTTCATCGCTCTGTTTGCCGCGGGCGTCTGGTTTGCGCGCCAGCGGCGTTGAGCATTTTGCTCGCCTCTGTTAGGACGCGGGCAAACTTCTCGATATGTCAGGACTGACCGATGATCCCTCGCTATTCCCGGCCGGAAATGGTCGCCATCTGGTCGCCAGAAACCCGGTTCCGCATCTGGTTCGAGATCGAAGCCTATGCATGCGACGCGCTGGCCGAACTCGGCGTCATCCCCAGGGAAGCGGCAAAAACCATCTGGGAAAAGGGCGGGGCGGCAAAATTCGATGTCGAGGCGATCGACGAGATCGAGCGCGTTACCAAGCATGACGTGATCGCCTTCCTCACCCATCTTGCCGAATTCGTCGGGCCGGACGCCCGCTTCATCCATCAGGGCATGACCTCGTCCGACGTTCTCGACACCTGCTTTGCGGTGCAGCTTACCCGCGCCAGCGACATCCTGCTCGCCGACATCGATGGTCTGCTTGCAGCGCTCAAGCGCCGCGCCTTCGAGCACAAGGACACGGTCACCATCGGCCGCAGCCATGGCATCCATGCCGAGCCGACCACCTTCGGCGTCAAGCTGGCGCAGGCCTATGCCGAGTTCTCGCGCTGCCGCGAGCGGCTGGTGCACGCGCGCGAAGACATCGCCACCTGCGCCGTTTCGGGCGCAGTCGGCACCTTCGCCAACATCGATCCCTATGTCGAGGAGCATGTCGCGGCGAAGCTCGGCCTGAAGCCCGAGCCGGTGTCGACGCAAGTGATCCCGCGCGACCGCCATGCCATGTTCTTTGCCACGCTCGGCGTCATCGCCTCCTCGGTCGAGCGGCTGTCGATCGAGATCCGGCATCTGCAGCGCACCGAGGTGCTGGAGGCGGAAGAGTATTTTTCGCCGGGCCAGAAAGGCTCGTCGGCCATGCCGCACAAGCGCAACCCGGTGCTGACCGAGAACCTCACCGGCCTTGCCCGCATGGTGCGTTCGATGGCGCTGCCGGCGATGGAGAATGTGGCGCTCTGGCACGAGCGCGACATCTCGCACTCCTCGGTCGAGCGCATGATCGGCCCGGACGCCACCGTCACGCTCGATTTCGCGCTGTCACGGCTGACCGGCGTCATCGACAAGCTGCTCGTCTATCCCGACAACATGCTGAAGAACATGAACAAGTTCCGCGGCCTCGTGCATTCGCAGCGCGTCATGCTGGCGCTGACGCAGGCGGGCCTGTCGCGCGAAGACTCCTACCGGCTGGTGCAGCGCAACGCCATGAGAGTGTGGGAGCAAGGCGCTGATTTTCTTGAGGAATTACTGTCCGACAAGGAAGTGACCGCAGCGCTGCCGGAAGCCGAGATCCGCGAGAAATTCGACCTGGGCTATCACACCAAGCATGTCGACACGATCTTCAAGCGGGTGTTCGGATAGGATTTCCATGCGACTGGCTGTCCTTTCCGACATTCACGGGAATCTGCGCGCGCTTGAAGCGGTTCATGCGCGGATCAAGGACAATTCTCCCGACATCATCCGACATCATCGTCAATCTGGGTGATTGTCTCTCCGGGCCGCTATGGCCGGAAGAAACCGCGCAATATTTGATTGCACAGAACTGGCCGACCGTGCGCGGCAATCACGACCGTGTGCTGATCGAGCCGCCGGCTTCCGGGCTGGAAGACGTCGATGCCTTTACCCACCATTGCCTCTCCCAGACGTCATTGGCTTGGCTTTTGGCATTGCCGATTGCCCTGACGCTCGCCCCTGAAATTCTGCTCTGCCACGGCAGCCCCAGCGACGACGAGACGTTCCTGCTCGAGGAAGACGGCGGCAATCACTTCTATCCATCCAATCAAAAAGAAATCAGACACAAGCTCGGCAGCATCGATGCCGGGCTGACCTTGTGCGGCCACACCCATACGCCGCGCGTCGTGCGGCTTTCCGACCGCCAGACGATCCTAAATCCCGGCAGCGTCGGTGTTCAGGCGTTTCCCGGCCTTACCGTGACCGGCAGCCCGCATGCCCGCTACGCCCTCGCCACGCGCAAGCGCGGAGAATGGTCGTTCAGCCATCACGCGGTCAGTTATGACTGGGCCGAAGCATCCAGCCGCGCGACGGCGGCCGGCTTCGACAGTTGGGCACACGGATTGCTGACCGGTTACGCCGCCAGTTCTGTTTAAGAGCGCAGCGGGCGCTTAGCCGGCAGCGCCAGGCACGGTGCGGATCACCGTGCCCCACGGGTCTTCCCGCGTGGTTTCGGTGGATGCCTTGTCCGAACGCATCTCGACCCAGGCCAGACCTGACCGGGAGGGATCGCGGCGGCCGGCGCCCGAACTCTGCCAGGCGTTGGCGCCGATGTGGTGGTGATAGCCGCCCGACGACAGGAACACCGCCTGGCCACCGTATTTGGCCATGGTGTCGAAGCCAAATTCCTGATTCCACCAGGCTTCGGCGTCTTCCGGCCTGCCGACGCGCAGGTGGACATGGCCGACAATGCTGTTTTCCGGCGTACCCTGCCAGCCGGCATCACCCGCCGGCACTTCGGCAACGACGGACGGAATGTTCAGCCGTTCTGTCGCCATGGCAATCTTGTCGCCATTCCACTTCCAGTCCTGCGGACGGCGGTCGGCATAGATCTCGATGCCATTGCCTTCGGGATCGGTCAGGTACAGAGCTTCGCTGACCAGATGGTCGGAAGCGCCCTCGATCGCGATCTTGTTCGATATAGCGTGGTTGATCCAGCGGCCGAGATCGGCGCGGCTGGGCAGCAGGAAGGCGGTGTGGAACAGCCCGGCGCTGCGCGGATCATCCGGCTTAGCTGAAGCGTCCTGCTCAAGCACCAACAAGGGACGGTTGGCGGCGCCCAGCGTGATCGAACCATCGGCACGGCTCAACTCCTGCAGACCGACAATTTCGCGGTAATATGCGGCAAGGCTTTCCGCGTCGCGCGCCTTCAGCCCGACGCGGGCAACGCTGACTGGGGTGGTGGCGGCAAAAGGCAACTCGCTCATCAAATGCTCCGTTCGACCGGCCTGCGATGAAGCTCCCAAAGCGAGAAGCCCCACTCCGCCGATCATTGTACGTCGTGTCAGTTCCAAAGTCAGGGTTCCCGCGCACGGCTGTTTCTTTTCCTGACCACAGATCGTCCATCGGCATCGTTCACACAAGACGCGAAGAAGCGAACGTGGTGTTCACTATTGTGATCAAAAGTGGCGTTCCCGCCGGTTGCACGAAGCGATGCCGCTCGCTATCTCAGCGCCATGAAGGTCAGAGACGCAGATATCCTCATCGTGCCGGGCTACACCAATTCCGGCCCCGACCATTGGCAGAGCCGCTGGCAGTCGAAACTGTCGACGGCGCGCCGCGTCGAACAGGCCGAGTGGTCGAAGCCGGTTCGCGAGGACTGGACCGCGAGCGTCGCCAAGGCGGTCAACGAGGCCGAGCGGCCGGTCGTCCTGGTCGCGCATTCGCTCGGCGTCACCACTGCGGTGCAAGCCATTCCGCAATTCCGCAAGCCGATCGCCGGGGCCTTCTTCGTGGCACCTCCCGACGTCGCCAATCCCGAGATCAGGCCCAGGCACCTGATGACCTTCGGTCCCTACCCGCGTGAGCCGCTGCCCTTTCCCTCGATCGTGATCGCCAGCCGCAACGATCCGTTCTGCGCCTTCGATGTCGCCGAAGACATTGCCGGTGCATGGGGCTCACTATTCATCGATGCCGGCGAGACCGGTCATCTGAACGCGGATTCAGGCTTCGGGCCGTGGCCCGAAGGTTCAATGACCTTCGCCAAATTCCTGACGGATTTGAAACCCTGAGTTTCTTCAGGACCCAATCGAATCGCGGACGCTCTTGATCAGCGTTTTTGCGCCAAGCCCGATCAGCGAATGCTCGGAGCCCATGGCCAGCAGGCGATAGCCCATCGACACAACCCGGCCGGCAATTGCCGGCTCGACAACGTAGATCGCCGCATGTTTGCCGGCCTTGCGGGTGCGCTCGGCCACCGATGCCACCGTCTCCATCATGCTTTCCAGCGTCGAATTGACGGTCGCACCATTGCTCCAGGCGATCGAGAAATCCGATGGGCCGAGGAAGATGCCGTCGATGCCGGGCGTGTCGAGGATGCCGTCGAGCGCATCGAGGGCCGGACGCGTCTCGACCATGGCGAAGGCCATGGTGCGTTGGTTGGTGTCGCGCAGCCACTCGGCCTGGTCGCCCTTGCCGTGGCGTGGAAAAGCGTAGGTCGGACCCCAGGAGCGCTCGCCGAGTGGCGGGTATTTCATGGCGGCGGCGAACAATTTTGCATCGGCAACCGAATTCACCATCGGCGCGATGACCGCCTCGGCGCCGAAATCGAGCGCGCGGCTTGCCATGTCGAAACGGCCAACGGGAATGCGCACCAGCGCCGGCTTGCCGGCGGCGAGCACCGGCACCAGGCCACGCAGCACGCTGTCTTCGTGATGGCCGCCATGCTGCATGTCGAGCGTGACGGCATCAAAGCCCTGCTTGGCGACGATCTCGACGGTCAAGGCATCCGGCACGCCGGACCATGCGGTGAACAACGTTTCATCGGCCGCGAGGCGGGACTTCAGGGACATGGGTACTTTCCTTGTTAACTCCGGCAGTTTCAGCCGGAAATCGTGACAAAGGCAAAGAAAAACCGCCCGGATAGGCCGGGCGGTCGATTGGTCCAGCGTATGGCCGCGGGATCAGCGCATGGCCGGGATCAGGTGTTCTTGATCTGCTCGATCGCCTGCGCCATCAGTTCGTCCATGGTGCGGCGGATCTGGTGGTCCGACTGCTCGACGCCGGCCGCGTCGAAATCCCCGCGGATTTTGCGGAACACGTCGTGGTCGCCGGCTTCCTCGATGTCGGAGATAACCACTTCCTTGGCATAGGCGTCGGCATCAGCGCCGGACTTTCCGAGCTTTTCGGCGGCCCACAGGCCGAGCGCCTTGTTGCGGCGCGCCGAGGCCTTGAACCGAAGCTCCTCGTCGAATGCGAATTTACGCTCAAAGCCCTCTTCGCGGTCTTTCATGCTGCTCATGGCGTCCCTCCGGTCAAATTCGATTCGGTGGCGGTGAATATGTGCGTTGCCAAAGCACAAACCAAAAGGTCGCGGGCCGGTCAATACGCTTCATCGCATGCTGCGCTGCGGCATTTCAGTCCCGAAAGCGGTTGATTGGAAGGATTTGCCGATTGAGCAAACGATGTGATTGGGATAGACCCGGCATTGAACCCTACCGTAGCCGCACTATTTCAGGCAGACGGACAGGAAATGGTCTGATACCGCCTGTCCGGAACCCCAGAGAAAAATCAGATGAAAAATCGCCGCCGCATTTATGAAGGCAAGGCCAAGATACTCTATGAGGGACCCGAACCGGGCACGCTTATCCAGTTCTTCAAGGATGATGCAACCGCGTTCAACAAGAAGAAGCACGAGGTCATCGACGGCAAGGGCGTCCTCAACAACCGCATTTCCGAGTACATATTCAACCATCTCAACCGTATGGGGATCCCGACCCACTTCATCCGCCGGCTCAACATGCGCGAGCAGCTGATCAAGGAAGTCGAGATCATTCCGCTCGAAGTGGTGGTGCGCAATGTCGCCGCCGGCTCGCTGTCCAAGCGGCTCGGCATCGAGGAAGGCACCGTTTTGCCGCGCTCGATCATCGAATTCTATTACAAGGCCGACGCGCTCGACGACCCGATGGTGTCGGAAGAACACATCACCGCGTTCGGCTGGGCGAGCCCGCAGGAAATCGACGACGTCATGGCGCTGGCCATCCGCGTCAACGACTTCCTCTCCGGCCTGTTCATGGGCGTCGGCATCCAGCTCGTCGACTTCAAGATCGAATGCGGCCGCCTGTTCGAAGGCGACATGATGCGCATCGTCGTCGCCGACGAGATCTCGCCGGACTCCTGCCGTTTGTGGGACGTGGCGACACAGGACAAGCTCGACAAGGACCGTTTCCGCCGCGACATGGGCGGCCTCGTCGAGGCCTACCAGGAAGTTGCCCGCCGCCTCGGCATCATGAACGAGAACGAGCCGCCGCGCCCGACCGGCCCGGTGCTTGTCGCCTCGACCGACGGCCTCAAAGGCAAGCCGCACTAACCCGGATTCGAACAGGAGCATGTCCAGCGTGATCAAGGCCCGCATTACCGTCACCCTCAAGAACGGCGTGCTCGACCCGCAGGGCAAAGCGATAGAACACGCATTGTCGGGCCTTGGCTTCGGCGGCGTCGGCGCGGTGCGGCAGGGCAAGGTTTTCGACGTCGAACTGGGCGAAAGTGACAAGGCCAAGGCCGAGGCCGACCTCAAGGCCATGTGCGACAAGCTGCTGGCGAATACGGTTATTGAGAATTACGCGGTGGAGATCGCCTAAATTGAAATCAGCCGTCGTCCTCCTGCCCGGCCTCAATCGCGACCGCGACATGATCGCAGCGTTGACCAAGATTTCGGGAACACCGCCAGTCACCGTCTGGCAGACCGATACCGAAATCCCCGATGTCGACCTGATCGCCATTCCAGGCGGCTTTTCCTTCGGCGACTATCTGCGCTGCGGCGCGATCGCGGCGCGCATGCCGGTCATGCGGGCTGTGGCCGAAAAAGCGGCCGCCGGCGTTACGGTCATCGGCGTCTGCAACGGTTTCCAGATCCTGGTCGAGGCCGGCCTGTTGCCGGGCGCCTTGATGCGCAACACCTCGCTGAAATTCGTCTGCCGGCAGGTGAAGCTCGAAATCACCAATGCCAACACCATGTTCACCCGCCGCTATCAGCCGGGCCAGATCATCCGCTCGCCGGTCGCGCATCATGACGGCAATTATTTCGCCGACGCCGACACGCTTGCCCGCCTCGAAGGCGAAGGCCAAGTGGTGTTCCGCTATGCCGAGGGCACCAACCCCAATGGCTCGATCAACGACATTGCCGGCATCATCAACAGCCAAGGCAATGTGCTCGGGCTGATGCCGCACCCGGAAAACCTGATCGAAGCAGCCCATGGCGGCACCGACGGCCGCGGACTGTTCGAGAGCGCCCTCGGCATCGCCGCCTGACGATATCGAAGCGAACAGCTTGAAAACAGCCGGACATTCCTGTCTCTTTGGAGCAAGTCTGGTTCATTGGGGAGAGAGACGGTCATGAAACTCTATTCGCGGCCGTTGTCGCCCTACTCGTCGATCGTGCGGGCACTGGCCTACATCAAGGACGTACCACTCAAGATCATCGCGCCGCCGCCCGGTTTCCCCATCCCGGAAGAGTTTCGCGCCATCTCACCGATGAACCGGATTCCGGTGCTGATCACCGGCTCGGGCGAGACGATCGTCGAATCGGTGGTCATCGCCGAATATCTCGAGGAACGGTTTCCGGAGCCGGCGCTGCTGCCGCCCGACTCCAAGGATCGCGCGCTGGTGCGTATGTTCGCCCGTATCACCGATCTCGATGTGCTGACACCGATGATGAAGCTTTTCGAGCTTCATTCCGTGCCGAAGCGAAACAATGCCGAGATCGACGCCCAGTTCGCCCGCCTGCATCATGGACTGGCGGCGATCGAGGCCCGCATGGCGCAAGGGCCCTTCGCACTCGGCGACGACATTAGTTTCGCCGATGCCTGGCTGACGCCGACGCGGTTCATCTTCAACAATTTCCGGGCCATGACGGGACGCCACGACCTGCTCGACGCCTATCCCAAATTCGACGCCTACCAGCAGATCGCCTCGCAACACCCGGCATTGTCGAGGGTGTGGGGCGAGATGACCGATGGTTTGAAGATTTTTCTGTCCGAACTTGAGATGGGTGCCGCTTGATCAAGTCGAAGACGATCACGCTGGTCGCCGCGGCGGGCTTTGTGCTGGCATCTTGCCAGTCGACGTCAAAGAGCACGCCTGTTCCCTCAGGCAAAAGTGCTGCGCTGCTGGCCATGGAACAAGTGGCGATCGCTGCCCACAAATGCTGGATCGCCAGCAAGGACCCGGCCTTCAAACCGTACCAGATGGCCAATGAACTGAACTCGTTCAGCGGCACGCCGCGTTTCCTGCTGGTGCCGGCCAAGCACTATGGCGGCAAACCACTGCTGGTCGTGCAGGCGCAAGGCAATTCTAGCCGTGTCGACGTCTTCGGACCGCTGATGAACGATCCGCTCGGCGCCCGCATCGGCTCGGACATCGCTCGTTGGCAGACCGGCAATCCGGCCTGCGCCGCGACGGCCTAGCCCATGGGCCGCTTTCTGCAGATTGTGGGGCTGGTCATCGGTCTGGCCGGGCTCATCCTGCAGTTCTGCATCAGCATTCCGGCATCGATGGAAGCAGGCCGCAGCCTGCTTGGCTCCGTCATTTTCGTCTTCAGCTTCTTCACCATCTTGACCAACATCGGCGCGGTGCTGGTGTACATGTCGCTGCTGTCACCCACCTTCTATGCCTGGGTGCCGGCCTTTGCAGGCGCGCGGATGCGGGCCGGCGTTGCCGCTTCGATCGCGCTGGTTTTTATCATCTATGCAACGGTCCTGGCACAACTCTGGCAGCCGCAGGGGCTGTTCCTGCTCTGCGACGTCCTGCTGCATTATGTGACGCCGGTGCTCTTCGTGCTGTGGTGGTTGATATCGGGCGCTGACGGCAGGACGCGCTGGAGCGACATTTCCTGGTGGGTGATCTATCCCATCGCTTATCTGGTCTATGCGCTGGTGCGGGCGCCGTTTGCCGGCGAGGTGCCCTACCCTTTCCTGGACATCGCCAAGAACGGCGCGACCAGCGTCGTCATCTCGGCCGCAGCCATCACCGGACTTTTCCTCGTGCTGTGCGTGGTCGCCGTCCTTGCGGACCATGCCGTTGCTCGCACCAGGGCATCGAGCGTCCGTTAGAACTATGCGGACGTCCTGTCCGCATTTCCAGGGACCATTATCTTTCCCAAAAACCGGTTCCCACTTTTGGGATCACGGTCAGTCCCAGAACGGCCTGATGCCCTCGCGGTGGGCATCGCAGCGCGAGATGCCGATATCCTTGAGCTGGTCGTCGGTCATCTCCAGCAGCGCCAACCGGCTGCGGCGGCGATCCAGCAGGTTGTCGATCCATCTTGCCAGCGACCTCAGCACGCGCACAAGGCGGCTGACAAAGCCGCGCTGAACCGACGGGCGTATCGATTGGCCTGATAATGCAGCGCTCGAATGACGTATTGTCGCGATTGTATTCATTTTCTTTCTGCCGACGTTCTAAATTGTACCCTTTTTTGCACGCGATTGATATGTATTGACTCATGTGCCGGTGCAATATAGAAAATTGTCACCATGACAAATTGGCTTCCAGATCTCACTGCCGGCTCCGGCCCGCTGTATCAGCGGCTGGCGGATTCCATCGAGACGGACATCGATCGCGGCGTGATCGATGCCGGCGCAAAGCTGCCGCCGCAACGCGACCTCGCCTACGACATCGGCACCACCGTCGGCACGGTCGGCCGGGCCTATCAATTGCTGCGCGAGCGTGGGCTGGTGAGCGGCGAAGTCGGGCGTGGAACCTATGTGCTCGGCCAGCGCGCGAAGCCGGATTTTCCGGCTCCGGACGTCGGCGGCGAAGGCACACGCTATATCGATGCGCCTAAAGGCAAGCTGCGTTTCGACAGCACCGCAGCACCCGATATCGGCCAGGGCGACATCGTCGCCGGTGTCCTGTCGCGCACGGCGCAGGACCATCCACATGAGATTTCAAGCTACACGCGGGAGTTTCCCGACCGCTGGTACGAAGCCGGCGCCCGCTGGTTGGCGCGCAATTCGTTTCGTCCGAGTGCCGACACCATCGTTCCCACGCTCGGCACCCATGCGGCGGTGATGGCGGCAATCGCGGCGCTCACCATGCCTGGCGACTATGTTGCCTTCGAGCACCTCACCTACTCGCAGATTTCCCGCAGTGCCGGCCTGATCGGCAGGCGCACCGCGCTGGTGGCATCGGACGAGGAAGGCATCGATCCGCAGGATTTCGAGCGCGTCTGCGCGCAAAAGCATCCCAAGATGATCTTCCTGATGCCGACTGCGCAGAATCCGACGCTGGCCACCTTGTCGGCGGCGCGCCGCGAGGCGATCGCCCATGTCGCACGCGAATACAACGTCGTCCTCATCGAGGACGACCTCTATGGCAATCTGACCGATGATCCGACACCATTGCTGGCCGAGTATGCGCCTGAACGCACCATTGTCGCGGGCGGCCTGTCGAAGTCGGTCGCAGCCGGTGTACGCGGCGGCTGGCTTTCTTGCCCGCCCGCCTACCGCCACCGCATCCGTGTCGCTCACAAGATGATGACCGGCGGCATGCCCTTCCTGCTGGCGGAGGTGAATACAAGGCTGGTGCTTTCAGGTCAGGCGGATGAGATACGCAAGCGCAGCATCGCCGAAATCGGCGCCCGCATCGCCATCGTGCGCGAGACTTTGGCCGGCTTCGCATTCAAGTCGCATGACAGGGTGCCCTTTGTCTGGCTGACCCTGCCCGACCCCTGGCTTTCCGGCACCTTCAAGAACGCCTGCCTTGAGCACGGCGTGCTGATCGACGACGAGGACGAATTCAAGGCCGGACGCTCCGAGCAGGTTTTCCATGGCGTCCGCTTTGGCGTTTCGCAGCCGAGACAGCGCGAGGACATAGCCGAAGGCGTCGCGGCGATCCGGCGACTTCTCGATGAAGGCCGCGCCGGCTACGACAGCTTCTCCTGACACTGCGTGGCCTTGTCCGGTTTTCCGTCGTTTTTCGTCAATCCATGGGTGTATCGGCCGCAAGGCTTGCGATAAGACGGGACTCAAAATCCCAACGTCCCGGATATAAATCGCCGCCCATGACCATTTCCAATTCCGTGCCGATCACCCCTGAGCTCATTGCCTCACACGGGCTCAAGCCCGACGAGTATCAGCGCATCCTCGATCTTGTCGGGCGCGAGCCGAGCTTCACCGAACTCGGCATCTTCTCGGCGATGTGGAATGAGCACTGCTCCTACAAATCCTCGAAGAAGTGGCTGCGCACACTGCCGACCACCGGCCCGCAAGTCATCCAGGGGCCGGGCGAGAATGCCGGCGTGGTCGACATCGGCGACGGCGACTGCGTCGTCTTCAAGATGGAGAGCCACAACCACCCGTCCTATATCGAGCCCTACCAGGGCGCGGCGACCGGCGTCGGCGGCATATTGCGCGACGTCTTCACCATGGGGGCGCGGCCGATCGCGGCGATGAATGCGCTGCGCTTCGGCTCGCCTGACCACCCCAAGACCCGGCACCTCGTTTCAGGCGTGGTTTCCGGCGTCGGCGGCTATGGCAACGCCTTCGGCGTGCCGACAGTCGGTGGCGAGGTCAATTTCGACGCCCGCTACAATGGCAACATCCTGGTCAACGCCTTTGCGGCGGGCCTTGCCAAGACCGATGCGATCTTCCTGTCGGAAGCCAAGGGCGTCGGCCTGCCGGTCGTCTATCTCGGCGCCAAGACCGGCCGCGACGGCGTCGGTGGCGCCACCATGGCGTCGGCTGAATTCGACGACAAGATCGATGAGAAGCGCCCGACAGTGCAGGTCGGCGATCCCTTCACCGAAAAGTGCCTGCTGGAAGCCAGCCTCGAACTGATGGCCTCGGGCGCCGTCATCGCCATCCAGGACATGGGTGCCGCCGGTCTCACCTGCTCGGCGGTCGAAATGGGCGCCAAGGGCGACCTCGGCATCGAGCTCGATCTCGACAAGGTTCCTGTGCGCGAAGAGCGCATGAGCGCCTACGAGATGATGCTGTCGGAAAGCCAGGAGCGCATGCTGATGGTGCTGCGCCCGGAAAAGGAAAAGGAAGCCGAGGCGATCTTCCACAAATGGGGGCTCGATTTCGCCATCGTCGGCAAGACCACCGACGATCTGCGCTTCCGCGTTCTGCACCAGGGCGACGAGGTCGCCAACCTGCCGATCAAGGATCTTGGCGACAAGGCTCCGGAATATGATCGGCCGTGGACCGAACCGAAGAAGCCGGCGCCGCTGGCCGCCAATGACATTCCGCAAGCCGACGTTGCCGACGCGCTGCTGAAGCTGCTCGGCGGGCCCGACCTGTCTTCGCGGCGCTGGGTGTGGGAACAGTATGACACGTTGATCCAGGGCAATTCGCTGCAGCTTCCAGGCGGCGATGCCGGCGTGGTCCGGGTCGAAGGCCATGCGACCAAGGCGCTCGCCTTCTCCTCCGACGTGACGCCGCGCTATTGCGAGGCCGACCCCTATGAGGGCGGCAAGCAGGCGGTGGCCGAATGCTGGCGCAATTTGACCGCCACCGGCGCTCTGCCGCTGGCCGCAACCGACAACCTCAATTTCGGCAACCCGGAACGGCCTGAGATCATGGGCCAGCTGGTCGGCGCGGTGAAAGGCATAGGCGACGCCTGCCGTGCGCTCGGATTCCCGATCGTCTCCGGCAATGTCTCGCTCTACAACGAGACCAACGGCCAAGGCATCCTGCCAACCCCGACCATAGGCGGCGTCGGGCTGATCGCCGATTGGTCGAAGATGGTGCGGATCGGCTTTGCGGCCGAGGGCCAGATGATCCTGCTGGTCGGCGCACCGGCGTCCTGGGGAACGCATCTTGGCCAATCGGTCTATTTCAGGGACGTACACGGCCGCACGGATGGCCCGCCGCCGCCGGTCGATCTCGATCACGAAAAACGCGTCGGCGACCATGTGCGAGCGCTCATCGCCTCCGGCATCGTCACGGCGGCGCACGACGTTTCCGATGGCGGTGTCGCCGTTGCACTTGCCGAGATGGCGATGGCGTCCGGAATCGGCGCCGCCGTTCCCGGGCTTGTCGGCACCGACCCGATCCCGGTCTGGTTCGGCGAGGATCAGGGCCGTTATCTCCTGACGCTGTCGATCGATCCGCATAGTGACGAATGGGATGCCATTCGCAAGCAGCAGGGCGAACTCGGCATCTTCGCGCCGTGGATCGGCTCGACCGGGGGCAGCGCGCTGAAGCTTGGCGACGCCAGGGCAATCCCGGTCAGCGACCTCTCCGCGGCGCACGAAGGCTGGTTCCCCCGCTTCATGGACCAAGCCAGTTGACGAGAGCATGATCCCGAAAAGTGGGAGCGGTTTTTCGGGCAACTCATGATCAATCACAGGAAACTGGCTGCCCGGGCGCTGCTTGCAGTCGTCTTCTGGCCGTCGTTGTTCTTCTTCTGGTTCCTGGGACCGTTCGTCTTTTTCCTGCTGTCGACAACCTCAAGCGAGGTGTGCATGCGGCTGGAAACGCGCGCGGAGTTCCTTGCCGCGGCCAATGGCGCCATCCCCATGCTCATCGCGCAGAATCTCATCTACACGATCCCGATCGTCTGCCTGGTTCTGTGGGACCGCCTGGCGCCGGATCCGGCGCGAACAAGGCACATTGTCACCTGCATCAAGCTTTTTGCCAGCGCGGTGGTCGTAGGGGCGTTGTGGGAGTACGGCTCGTCGTTGACCTGCGACGGCTACGGCCAGGCGTTCTTCTCGCCGGCTTGGCAAATGACGAGCTATCTTCCCATTGTCAGCCTCGTGCTCAACTTGCCGCTCTATGTACTTGCCTTCAGCCTTGGCCGTGCTTTCTCGACACGTGACGACGTTGCCGAGGATGAAGCAAGCCCACCGGCCTAGTCTTTCTCTGAAGCCGTCGGGCCGTCTTGCCGTTGGTGGGACAGAACGGCTTCAATCCGGACCGGAAAGGCTTTAGGCTCGCCCGACTCTCATCTTATGGTCGGCTGCCGGCCGCTCGAAACAGGATTTTGCCATGGCAATGGATGCCCACGACATCGAAAAACTGATCAAGGACGGCATTCCGGACGCCAAGGTGACGATCCGCGATCTCGCCGGCGACGGCGACCATTATGCGGCCGAGGTGGTGGCCGAGAGCTTTCGAGGGAAAAGCCGCGTGCAGCAGCACCAGATGGTCTATGACGCGCTGAAAGGAAATATGGGTGGCGTGCTGCACGCACTCGCCTTGCAGACCAGCGTCCCGGACTGACCGTTAGCCTTGGCCCAACACGGCTCATCCTTTGCGCCATTTCAGCCACGGCACGGCTAACGTCTTGTTTCGAGCAATCGTTGGGTTTATTTGAAGGGATATGTTTCGAGCCTGACTCCCACAGGCGGGAAAGGATTTTCCATGAGCGGTATCAACGACTACATCGACAATGAAGTGAAGGGCAACGATGTCGTCCTTTTCATGAAGGGCACGCCCGGTTTCCCGCAATGCGGATTTTCCGGCCAGGTCGTCCAGATCCTCGACTATATCGGCGCCGACTACAAAGGCGTGAACGTTCTCGACTCGGCTGAACTGCGCCAGGGCATCAAGGAATATTCCAACTGGCCGACGATCCCGCAGCTCTACGTCAAGGGCGAATTCGTCGGCGGCTGCGATATCATCCGCGAGATGTTCCAGGCCGGTGAGTTGCAGACGTTCCTCGTCGAGAAGGGCGTCAGCGTCAAAGGCGCCGCCTGATTCTGTTTGTGCATATTGCCATCCGAAGGTTGATTTTGATTTTCGGGGTCATGCACAAAGGCGCCGGGAGCAGCCCACCTCGGCAATTTTCATGTCCTGAACCCAGGACCAAGACGAGCCAATGCGCCGGCCCGCCGGCGCATTTTCGTTTGAAAGATCGGACTTGCCGTGGACCAGTCAAAACCAGAGCCGCAATCGGCAAGCAAACTGCCCATTCCGCGCTGGGAGTTCATAGCCCTGTGCGCGGCGCTGATGGCGCTGAACTCGCTGGCCATCGATATCATGCTGCCGGCGCTGCAGCAGATCGGCGCCTCGCTCGGCGTCGAAAATGAAAACCACCGGCAGTACGTCATAACGGCCTACATTCTGGGCTTCGGCGGCGGACAGTTGTTCTTCGGGCCGATCTCGGATCGCTTCGGGCGTCGCGCACCGCTGGTCGCCGGGCTGGTGATTTATGTCGCCGCGGCGGCGGCTGCCGCCATTGCGCCAAGCTTTGAAACACTTCTGCTGTGCCGGGCCGTGCAAGGCATCGGTGCGGCCGCCACCCGCGTCATCGCCGTCTCGATCGTGCGCGATACGTTCGACGGCCGGCGCATGGCCGAGGTGATGTCGCTGATCTTCATGGTGTTCATGGCGATACCGGTCATTGCTCCCGGCATCGGCCAGTTCATCATGCTGTTTGCGACCTGGCATTGGATCTTCGTCACCATGGCCGTCGGTGCGCTCCTCGTCTCGGCCTGGTCGCTGCTGCGCCTGCCTGAAACACTGCATCCCGAACATCGCCGGCCGCTGACCGTGAACTCGATTGTCGGTGGGTTTCGCATCGTGCTCACCAACCGCATTGCGATCTGCTATGCCTTCGCCAGCACCTTCATCTTCGGCGCCATGTTCGGCTTCATCGCTTCGGCGCAGCAGATCTATGTGGACATCTTCCATGTCGGCGAGATGTTCCCGGTCATCTTCGCCGGGGTTGCGGGCGTGCTCGCCTTCTCCAACTTTCTGAATTCGCGCCTTGTCGGCCGTATTGGCATGCGCCGCCTGTCGCAGAGCGCGCTGCTGCTGTTCCTGGTCATCAGCCTTGCCTGGCTGGTCGTTTCGCTGGAAATGAAGATGCCGCTCTGGCTGTTCATCACCTTCTTTGCCTGTGCCATGCTTCCGTTCGGTGCGCTCGGCGCGAACTTCAACGCGCTGGCCATGGAACCGCTCGGGCAACTGGCCGGCACGGCGTCATCGATCCTCGGTTTCATGCAGACGTTTCTCGGCGGCATTCTCGGCACGCTGATCGGCCAGGCCTTCAACGGCACGGTGACGCCGCTGGCCGCCGGCTTCTGCAGCGTCTCGGTCGCGGCGCTGCTGATGATCTTCATCGCCGAGCGCGGCAAGATGTTCCAGCCACAGAACCCGCCCGTTTCAGGGCACATCACCGACTTGCATTAGGAGGCACCTTCAAGAGCTGCCGTGAATCGAGGAGCAAGCATGCGCCCCGCGATTGCTCCACCCATGCTGTGCGAAAAGGGCAATGGCAGAGCTTCATCCAGTGCCTTGAGGATTGAGGCCACGAAGGCCCGGCTGAGCTGGGCATCGGTTCCCAGATCGGAATATGTGGCGCGAGGCTTGCCGATCAATGTGCCGTCGCGGCGAAGCGAGAACCGCAACGTGAGGGACATGCCCGCGGTTCCGGGTGGCGGCTTCCAGCAGGCATAGATCGCGTCCGACATCTCCTTTATCGTATCGACGGGATCGGGACTGCGACAGCTGCGCTCTTGCGATGTTGCTTCCTGGGAACTGGCAAACAAGACGGCGGCAAGAGCCGTGGCGACAAATGCGAACCGAGGTTTCATTCGAGAGCCTCCGGATTTGCGTAAGATAGCATCGCTCCTTCGGCTAACGCAGCAATTAATCCTATTGCGCCCAGAGTTCGCGGCGCAATTCGTCCCAGCTTTCGCGATCGGGCGCGACAAGCAGGCCGCCGCCGAGATGCGAGGGCAGATAGGTGCTGCCGTCGAAGCGCGCCGCATGGCCGCCGGCCTCGGCATGGATCAGCACGCCGGCCAGATGATCCCACGGCATCAGCTTGTTGTAGACGACGAAGTGGGCATGGCCGCTCGCCAACAGGCGGTATTCGTGCGCGGCGCAGCGATAGGCGAATTGCGACAGGATCTTCGTCTGGTTGCGCGCCAGCCGCGACCGCTCCGGCTCGGCCATATATTGCCAGGAGACGGAGCCGGTCATTTCCGAGATCGGCGCGAGTGCCGCGACGTGCACCTTCTCCAGTCTGCCATGCGCATGCCGGATATGGCTGCCGGCGCCCCTGGCACCAATCAGCCAGTCCTTGCCGACGGGATCGTGGATGATGCCGGCAACCGTCTCGCCCTGGACCACGACCGCCAGCATGACGCCGAACAGCGGCACGCCGGAGGCGAAGTTGAAAGTGCCGTCGACCGGATCGATGACGAAGGCCAGATCGGCATCCCCCAGACCATCGAGCAGTGCCGGATTGTCGGAACAGGCCTCCTCGCCGACGATCATCGCCTGGGGATAGCGCTCGCGCAGCCGCGCGGTGATCAGCCGCTCGGCATTGACGTCGGCTTCGGTCACGAGGTCGGCAGCCGACGTCTTCTGGCGGATGTCGCCCTCACCAAGCCGGCGAAAGCGCGGCATGATCTCGGTCAGCGCCGCCTCGGCCAGAATGCCGGCCAGCCAATCGATTGCGGTGTCGTCAAATGTCATCGGAAATGTCTTGCCTTGTGGTGAGGGTGTCGTTGAGGGCAGCGAAGTCGAACAGCTTTCTGTCGAGCAGATGCGATGGCCTGCTGTTCGACAGCGCCCGCAGCATCGTATCCTTGCGGCCCGGCATGCGCTTTTCCAGGTCCTCGAGCATCGCCTTCATGGCGTTGCGCTGAAGACCTTCCTGGCTGCCGCAGAGATCGCAGGGAATGATCGGGAAATGCATGGCGGCGGCGAATTTTTCCAGATCGGCCTCGGCGCAGTAGCTCAATGGCCGCAGCACCATGACGTCGCCCTCGTCGTTCAGCAGTTTTGGCGGCATGGCGGCGAGACGGCCGCCATGGAAGAGATTCATGAAGAAGGTTTCGAGAATGTCCTCGCGATGGTGGCCGAGCACCAGCGCCGAGCACCCCTCCTCGCGCGCAATGCGGTAGAGATGGCCGCGCCTGAGGCGAGAGCAGAGCGAGCAATAGGTGCTGCCCGCAGGCAGCTTGTCGGTGACGACGGAATAGGTGTCCTGATACTCGATGCGATGCGGGATGGCGTATCTGTCGAGATAGTCCGGCAGGATATGTTTGGGGAAATTGGGCTGGCCCTGATCGAGATTGCAGGCCAGAAGATCGACCGGCAAGAGCCCGCGCCATTTGAGGTCGAGCAGCACCGCGAGCAGGCCGTAGGAATCCTTGCCGCCAGACAGGGCAACGAGCCAGCGCTGGCCGGGCTTGACCATCGAGAAGTCCTCGATCGCCTGCCGGGTCAGCCGCAGCAGCCGCTTGCGCAATTTGTTGAATTCGACCGAGGACGGCACGTCGGCGAACAGCGGATGGAAGCCGCCTTCGCTGTCGGCGATCGGTTCGATGTCTGGAAGCATGTTCATGGCATGTCGCTTTCAGTGGCCCAGAGCGCCGGATTAGCGGACATGACCGACAAAGAAAAGGCCGCCTCGACGGGCGGCCTTTGCTTGGTATCGCAGAACGCGCTCGTTTTAGCGCGAATAGAATTCGACGACCAGGTTCGGTTCCATCTGCACGGCGAACGGAACGTCCGCAAGGCCAGGGATGCGCGAGAAGGTCGCGACCATCTTGTTGTGATCGGCTTCGATGTAGTCCGGCACGTCGCGCTCGGCGAGACCGACCGCTTCCAGAACGATGACCAGCTGCTTGGACTTTTCGCGCACTTCGACGACATCGCCCGGCTTGCAGCGATACGAGCCGATATTGACACGCTTGCCGTTGACGTTGACGTGGCCGTGGTTGACGAACTGACGGGCGGCGAAAATGGTCGGCACGAACTTGGCGCGGTAGACGACCGCGTCGAGACGCGATTCGAGCAGGCCGATCAGGTTCTCCGAGGTGTCGCCCTTGCGGCGGTCAGCCTCTTCATAGACCTTGCGGAACTGCTTTTCCGAAACATCGCCATAGTGACCCTTCAGCTTCTGCTTGGCGCGCAGCTGCAGGCCGAAATCGGAAAGCTTGCCCTTGCGGCGCTGGCCATGCTGGCCAGGACCGTATTCACGCTTGTTGACCGGGGACTTCGGGCGGCCCCAGATATTTTCGCCGAGACGGCGGTCGATCTTGTACTTCGCGGATTCGCGCTTGCTCATCGCATTCCCTTTTCAAAACAATACACCCGGAACCTCATGGTCCGGGTGAAGGAAACGCGCCCTCCTCTGGCCTCCGTTTTCGAGACCTGACAGGGTTTTCCCACGCAACGCGGCGGAAAACCCACGGGACACGTCAGTTCAAACAAGATAGTAGAATTGGATTTCCACGCATCTTGCGCACATAAAGAAAACCACCGGGCATTGCGGCCCGGTGTTGGGGCGCTGATTAAACGGAGATTTAACCGGTGTCAAGCTTGTGGCTGGCGTAGGCCATGGCGACGATATAGCGTCTCTGGGTTGAGTGCAGTGCCGGATGTGGCGGGAGGTTGCGCCAGCGGCATCAGGAAGGGACCGGAGCAGAGGAGCTACATTCGCATGAAGAAATTCTTCCTTACCCTGACAGGAGCCGCTGTGTTGGCGGGATCCATGGCGGTCCTGACACCGGAGCCGGCGGAGGCCAGGCATTGGCAAGGACACCGGCATCACCAGGCTTGCCGCATCGTGATCAAGAAGAAGGTTATCTGGCGGCACGGCCACAAGAAGGTCATACGCTACAAGATCAAGCGCTGCAGCGGGCGCTGGTAGGCTCCTATCCGGTCTCAGGCGGCCGATATCATTTCAAAGCCCGCGGTCTTGGCCGCGGGCTCTTTGATTCCGGATGCTTAACCCTTAGTCTTTCGACTTCTTCTCCGGCAGGCCCTTGCGCTTCGTCTCGGCGAATTCCTCGAGCTGCTTTTCGCTCATCGATTCGTACATTCCCTTGGAAGCGCCCTGGAGTTCGCTCTTCTTGGTCTCGCCGCGCTTGGCCGACAGAGCCGCGCCGGCGGCTTTCTGCTGGGCTTTCGAGGTGGCTGGCATGGCTCTTTCTCCCGTTAGAATCTGGAGAAAAACGCAACGACTGCCGTGATGTTCCGCTTCGCAATCACGACATCGCCAGCCCGAAGCCCTGTATTAGGCGACGGGTCGGAAAATCGGCTCTTTTCGATGTGAAGACGGCAAGGTCGGGGCCTTCAGGCAGCATCTCGCCACGACCGCTCGGATCGATGTCGGCGAGAAGCGACAGCGCCCGGCGCGCGATCGCTTCAGCGGGGTCGAGCCAATCAACCGGCCAGGGCGCCGTCTTGCGCATGCGATTGGCCAGAAAGGGGTAGTGTGTGCAGGCGAGCACGACGATATCCGTACGCAGCGCATCATGTTCGACGAAGCACGGCGTAATCTCGGTGCGCACGGCTTCTTCATCGACGAAGCCCTCACGCATGTAGATCTCAGCCAGTCCCGCAAGCCTGTCGCTGCCGACCAGGCGGACATGGCATTTCTGCGCCCATTTGCTGATCAGGTCGCGCGTGTATTGGCGCTTGACGGTGCCAGGCGTCGCCAGCACCGAAACCAGCCCTGAGCGCGTGCGTTCCGCCGCCGGCTTGATCGCAGGCACCATGCCGACGAAAGGATGCTCGGGAAATCTATCGCGCAGCGCATCGATCACCAACGTCGAGGCGGTGTTGCAGGCGATGACGGAAATGGCCGGCGCAAAGCGCTCCAGCAGTTTGCCGAACAATTCGAGTATATGCGCCCTCAGCGCCGGCTCTTCCCAAGCGCCGTACGGAAACGCAGCGTCGTCGGCGACATAGATGAAGCGGCGGTCGGGCATCAGCACGCGCGCCTCGCGCAGCACGGTAAGCCCGCCGATGCCCGAATCGAACATCAGGATCGGCCGCTCAGTCATTGTCGGTTCCTTTTCCGCCCAACGGCGGTATGTCATCGTCCTTGCCGGCGTCGGCAAGGCGCGCCGCTTCCGCCTTGCGGGCCCGCGCAGCGGCCGCGGCGGGCAAACGCCGCGGATCGTCGCCAGGGGACCCGTCGCCGCGCGGCATCGCCGGCGAAAACCTGTCGAGCGACGAGATGATGCCGCGCAGCACCTTGAGCTCCGGTTCGGCAAAGCCGGGGCGTGTGAGCACCGCGCGCAGATTGTCGACCATTTTCGGCTTCTTCGGTGCCGGCCGGAAATAGCCGCGCGCTTCCAGTGCGCCTTCGAGATAGGCGAACAGGCCGTGCAATTCTTCCTTGCTTGCCGGTTTCATGTCCGGGCCGGAAAAATTGGTCCTGGTCTCGTCTTCCAGGCCGGACTTCATCCATTCATAGGACATCAGCAGCGCGGCCTGGGCAATGTTGAGCGAGGAGAAATCGGGATCGACCGGGAAAGTGACGATCTCGTCGGCAAGGCCGACCTCGTCATTGTAGAGGCCGAAGCGTTCGCGTCCGAACAGGATGCCGGTGCGCTGGCCCATTGTGTGGCGCGCCCGCAGCAGCCTGCCCGCCTCCACCGGCCCGCGCACGGATTTGAAGCCGTCGCGCTGCCTGGCCGTGGTGGCGAAGACAAAGTTCAGGTCGGCGAGCGCCGAGGCCAGATCGTCGAACACTCTCACGGCGTCGATGACATGGTCGGCGCGGCTGGCCGCCGCGCGTGCCTTCTCGCTCGGCCAACCATCACGCGGGTTGACCAGGCGCAGCTCCGACAGACCGAAATTGGCCATGGCGCGCGCGACCATGCCGATGTTCTCGCCAAGCTGCGGCTCGACGAGGATGATCGCCGGGCCGGCGACTGCAATGCTATCGGGATCTTTGATGACGGGCATGATTGTCAATGAACTGCTGTTTGCGGCATTTCAGCGTCCCTGCCACATTCGGCCGGGAAAATGAAGCATTCGCAAATGACGACGGCTCTGGCCTCCAATTCGTGACCGATCGCCGTTTGCGTGGCCAAAAGCGCTTTGATATACGGGCGACATCTCCCGGCCCAACGCCACGCGGGCAAGGCCGTCCCATATCCCAGCAACGAGGCATTCTTTCCATGGCGAAGATCAAGGTGGCGAACCCGGTCGTCGAACTCGACGGCGACGAGATGACCCGCATCATCTGGCAGTTCATCAAGGACAAGCTGATCCATCCTTATCTCGACCTCAAGCTTGAATATTACGACCTCGGCATCGAGCACCGCGACGCCACCAACGACCAGGTGACCATCGATTCGGCCAACGCCATCAAGAAACACGGCGTCGGCGTGAAATGCGCGACGATCACGCCCGACGAACAGCGCGTCGAGGAGTTCAAGCTGAAGAAGATGTGGAAGTCGCCGAACGGCACCATCCGCAACATCCTCGGCGGCACCATCTTCCGCGAGCCGATCATCATGAAGAACGTGCCGCGCCTGGTGCCCGGCTGGACCAAGCCGATCATCGTCGGCCGTCATGCCTTCGGCGACCAGTACCGCGCCACCGATTTCCGCTTCCCCGGCAAGGGCAAGCTGACCATCAAATTCGTGGGTGAGGACGGCCAGGTGATCGAGCACGATGTGTACGACGCGCCCGGCGCCGGTGTCGCCATGGCCATGTACAATCTCGACGACTCGATCCGCGAGTTTGCCCGCGCCTCGCTGAACTACGGCCTGCTGCGCAACTATCCGGTCTATCTGTCGACCAAGAACACTATCCTCAAGGCCTATGACGGCCGCTTCAAGGACATCTTCCAGGAGGTCTACGAGGCTGAATTCGAGGCCGAGTTCAAGTCGAAGAAGCTGTGGTACGAGCACCGCCTGATCGACGACATGGTGGCCTCCGCCCTGAAATGGTCGGGCGGCTATGTCTGGGCCTGCAAGAACTATGACGGTGACGTGCAGTCCGACACGGTTGCTCAGGGTTTCGGCTCGCTCGGCCTGATGACATCGGTGCTGATGACACCGGACGGCAAGACCGTGGAAGCCGAAGCCGCGCATGGCACCGTCACCCGCCATTATCGCCAGCATCAGAAGGGCGAGGAAACCTCGACCAATTCGATCGCCTCGATCTTCGCCTGGACGCGCGGCCTCGCGCACCGCGCCAAGCTCGACGACAATGCCGACCTGAAGCGTTTCTCCGAAACGCTGGAAAAGGTCTGCATCCAGACGGTCGAGTCCGGCTTCATGACCAAGGACCTGTCGCTCTTGATCGGCCCCGACCAGCCCTGGCTGTCGACCACCGGTTTCCTCGACAAGATCGACGAGAACCTGCAGAAGGCGATGGCCTGACAAGTAAGCAAGATGGGCAAGCCCATCGTCTACGGGGCGGAGTACAGCGTCTATCTACGCATCGTCCGCCTCGTACTCGCGGAAAAAGGCATCGACTACGAGCTTGTGCCGGTCGATGTCTTTGCCGCCGATGGCGTTCCCGCCTGGTATTTCGAGCATCATCCGTTCGGCCGCATCCCGGCCTTCGAGCATGACGGGTTTCGCCTCTTCGAGACAAGCGCGATTGCGCGCTATGTCGAGGAGGCGTTCGACGGGCCGACGCTGCAGCCTGCCGACGCGCGCGGCCGCGCCAGGATGGGCCAGATCATCGGCATGCTCGACGCCTATGGCTATCGCGCGATGGTCTGGGATGTTGCCGTCGAGCGGCTGGAGAAAGAGGCCCCCGACGAGGCGCTGATCGCCAGCGGGCTGCGCCAGGCCGAAACGGTGCTCGGGGTGCTTACCTCACTCAAGGCTCCCGGACCGTGGCTGCTCGGCGACCAGCTCACGCTGGCCGACCTGCACGCGGCACCCATCATCGCCTATTTCCTCAATGTCGCCGAAGGGCAAGGCCTGTTGGCACGGTTCGCGGACATCCAGGACTGGTATGCGCGCATTGCGGCTCGGCCGAGCTTCGTGCGGACTGAACAAGCCCGCGATAAGTATTGAGAGGCCTGCGGGACAGCGCCCCCCTCTGTCCTGCCGGACATCTCCCCCACGAGTGGGGAGATTGGCAGCGTCCGCTAAGGCGCCTATTCCGGCGCGGTTTTATTTCCACGTGGGAGATTGGCGAAAGCCGACGCGACGTCCGATCTCCCCCCAAGTGGGGGAGATGTCCGGCAGGACAGAGGGGGGCGCTGGCCCTCCAACCGTTGCTATAAATTCAGCCCACTAGCCTACGCCGCTTCGAGTGCCGCCCTCACCGCTGCAATCGCATCATCGGCCTTGGAAGCGTCGGGGCCACCGGCCTGGGCCATGTCGGGCCGCCCGCCGCCGCCCTGCCCGCCCAATGCGGCGGAGGCCACGCGGACAAGGTCGACGGCGCTGAAGCGGCCGATGAGGTCGTCGGTGACGGCCACCACGACGCTTGCCTTGTTGTCTTCGCCGGCGCCGACGAAGACGACGACGCCGGAGCCGAGCGAGCTCTTGCCGGCATCGGCCAGCGGCTTCAAATCCTTCGGCGAGACACCGGAGACCGTCTTGCCGAGGAAGCCGACACCGGCGACCGTCTCATTGGCGGCTGGAGCATCGGCTGACGATCCCCCGCCCAGCGCCAGCTTCTTGCGCGCCTCGGTCAATTCCTTCTCGAGCTTCTTGCGCTCTTCGAGCAGCGTCTCGACGCGCGCCGGCACATCGGCCGGCGAAATCTTGAGCACGGCCGCCGTCGCCTTCAAACGCCGGTCCTGCTCGTCGAGATGTTTGCGCGCGGCTTCGCCGGTCAGCGCCTCGATGCGGCGCACGCCGGCGGCGACCGCGCTGTCCGACACGACACGCACCAGGCCGATATCGCCGGTCGCCCGGACATGCGTGCCACCGCAGAGCTCGACCGAATAGGGCCGGTTGGCCTTGGCGCCGTGCACCCCGGTGCCCATGGACACGACGCGCACTTCGTCACCATACTTCTCGCCAAACAGCGCCATGGCGCCTTCGGCAATGGCATCGTCGACCGACATCAGGCGCGTGGACACCGGGCTGTTCTGCACGACGATCTCGTTGGCCATGCGCTCGACCTCTTCGAGGTCCTCCGATGAAATGGGTTTGTTGTGCGAGATGTCGAAGCGCAGGCGCTCGGGCGCCACCAGCGAGCCCTTCTGCGCGACATGGCTGCCCAGCACCTCGCGCAGCGCCTCATGGATCAAATGCGTCGCGGAATGGTTGGCGCGCAACCTGGAGCGGCGCGCATGATCTACCTTCAGTTCGACGGCGGCGCCCGTCTTGACCGTGCCGCTGGCAACCTTGCCGATATGCACGAACAGCCCGTCGGCCTTTTTCTGCGTATCGGAAACCTCGATCGAGAAGCCCTCGCCTGAAATAACGCCGGTGTCGCCCATCTGGCCGCCGGACTCGGCATAGAACGGCGTCTGGTTGACGACGATCGCCACTGCGTCACCCTTGCCGGCGCTGTCGACGGTCTTGCCGTCCCTGACCAGCGCCTGGATGATGCCTTCGGCAGCTTCAGTCTCATATCCGAGGAACTCGGTGGCGCCGGCCTTCTCGCGCACGGAGAACCAGATGGTCTCGGTCGCCGCGTCGCCGGACCCAGCCCAGTGCTTGCGCGCCTCGGCCTTCTGCTGCTCCATCGCATTGGTGAAGCCGGCAAGATCGACAGAGATGCTGCGCTGGCGCAGCGCGTCCTGCGTCAGATCGAGCGGGAAGCCATAGGTGTCGTAGAGCTTGAAGGCCGTCTCGCCGTCCAGCATGTCGCCGGCATGAAGCGTTTCGGTCGCCTCCGAAAGCAGGCCGAGGCCGCGCACCAGCGTCTTGCGAAACCTGGTCTCCTCGAGCTTCAGCGTCTCGGTGATCAACTGTTCGCCGCGCAGCAGTTCCGGATAGGCCTGACCCATTTCGCGCACCAGCGCCGGCACCAGCTTCCACATCAGCGGTTCGTTGGCACCGAGCAACTGCGCATGACGCATGGCGCGGCGCATGATGCGACGCAGGACATAGCCACGGCCTTCGTTCGAAGGCAGCACGCCATCGGCGACCAGGAAGGAGGACGAGCGCAGATGATCGGCAATGACCCGGTAGGACGCGACAGTCTCCTTGTCGGGACCATGCCCGATCGCGGACGAGGCCGCGTCGATCAGGTGACGGAACAGATCGGTCTCGAAGACGCTTTCCACCCCTTGCAGGATGGACGCCATGCGCTCCAGGCCCATGCCGGTGTCGATCGAGGGGCGCGGCAGGTCGATCCGCTCCTCCTTCGTCACCTGTTCATACTGCATGAACACCAGGTTCCAGAATTCCAGGAAACGGTCGCCATCTTCCTCCGGGCTGCCGGGAGGACCACCCCAGATGTGCTCGCCGCGGTCGATGAAGATCTCCGAGCACGGCCCGCAAGGTCCAGTGTCGCCCATCGCCCAGAAATTGTCAGATGTCGCGATGCGAATGATGCGGTCGTCGGAAAACCCGGCGATCTTCTTCCAGAAACCGGCCGCCTCGTCGTCCGTGTGATAGACGGTGACCAGCAGCTTGTCCTTGTTCAGCCCGAACTCCCTGGTGATCAGGTTCCAGGCAAGCTCGATGGCGCGCTCCTTGAAATAGTCGCCGAAGGAGAAATTGCCGAGCATCTCGAAGAAGGTCAGATGGCGTGCCGTGTAGCCGACATTGTCGAGATCGTTGTGCTTGCCGCCGGCGCGCACGCTCTTCTGGGCGGTCGACGCGCGCGAATAGGGCCGCTTCTCCAAACCGGTGAAGACATTCTTGAACTGCACCATGCCGGCGTTGGTGAACATCAGTGTCGGATCGTTGCGCGGCACCAGCGGGCTCGACGCGACGATCTCGTGACCCTCCTTGCGGAAGTAGTCGAGAAATGTCGACCGGATCTCGTTCACGCCACTCATGAATGCTGCCTTTTCGGAAGAGCCGCCGGCAAACCGGCGGAAATGGGCTCTGCGTTTTTAGAAGATTAGGACTTGGCCTTTTAGCCGCCGCGCCTCACCCTGTCCAGAAACACGGAATTGGTCCAATCCACGGCCTTTGCCGGCCATTCGAACCGGCCTGTTTTCGCCGCCAAAACGCAAAACCGCCGGCACTGGGCCGGCGGTTTCGAAACGCAATAACGCGGAACTCAATTACATAAGCCTGAGATAATAGAACGCGATTATGGCCGAACTCCGGCCGGCATCGCGCACGAAGCTGTTACATGGCGCCGGATTCTTCCTCGAAACCGTCGTCTTCGCCGCGCTCAGGGCCGCCATTCTCGAGGAATTTCTCGGCGATCAGCCCGGCATTCTGCCTGATCGACAACTCGATCTCGCGTGCCGTGTCGGGATTGTCACGCAGGAACAGCTTGGCATTTTCGCGGCCCTGGCCGAGACGCTGCGAATTATAAGAAAACCAGGCGCCAGACTTCTCGACAATACCGGCCTTGACCCCGAGATCGACCAGTTCGCCGGTTTTGGAGACGCCCTCACCAAACATGATGTCGAATTCGACCACCTTGAAGGGCGGCGCCAGCTTGTTCTTGACCACCTTGACGCGGGTCTGGTTGCCGACAACCTCATCGCGGTCCTTGATCGAGCCGATGCGGCGGATGTCAAGACGCACCGAAGCGTAGAATTTCAGCGCGTTGCCGCCCGTCGTGGTCTCGGGCGAACCAAACATGACGCCGATCTTCATGCGGATCTGGTTGATGAAGATGACCATGGTGTTGGAGCGCGAGATCGAAGCGGTCAGCTTGCGCAGCGCCTGGCTCATCAAGCGGGCCTGCAGGCCGGGCAGCGAATCGCCCATCTCACCTTCAATTTCGGCGCGTGGCGTCAGCGCCGCGACCGAATCGACCACCAGCACGTCGATGGCGCCGGAGCGCACCAGCGTGTCGCAGATTTCCAGCGCCTGCTCACCGGTGTCCGGCTGCGAGATCAGGAGGTTTTCGAGATCGACGCCAAGCTTGCGGGCATAGACCGGATCGAGCGCATGCTCGGCATCGACGAAGGCGCAGATGCCGCCCTTCTTCTGGGCTTCCGCCACCGTGTGCAGCGCCAGCGTCGTCTTGCCCGAGCTTTCCGGCCCGTAGATCTCGATGATGCGACCGCGCGGCAAGCCACCGACACCAAGCGCGATGTCGAGGCCAAGCGAGCCGGTCGGCACCGTTTCAATCTCGACGACCTGATCGTTGGCGCCGAGCCGCATGATCGAGCCCTTGCCGAAAGCCCGCTCGATCTGCGACAGCGCCGCATCCAGAGCCTTTGATTTGTCCACTGCCTTGTCCTCTACCAGCCGCAAAGAATTCTGAGCCATGATACATCACCCCTTGGTCGTCAATGAAGGCCGGACAATCCGTAATCCCTGCCTATTTGTACCTTTTTTGTTCTCATTTGGCAAGAGGGATCAAATATCTGAAAAACAAACGATATCCGGATTTGTTCTTTTTTTGTCCAAGGATTCGATCAGGGATGCACCACACGTTGGGCCAGACGGCTCGGTTGTTTCGATCTGCCGAATCGCCGCCTTGCATGCGAAGCTCCGTCGCGCAGCCTAGCGCTTGTGCGGCTGGAATAACAAAGGTCATATCGCCGGCATGCTGAAATCCGCGAACATACTGGCCGTAGGCGGCGCCCATATCGACCGGCGCGGCCAGGTGTCCGGCGCTTACGTGCCGGCTGCCTCCAATCCCGGCACGATGCGCGAGGATGTCGGCGGCGGGGTCTTCAACGCTTTGCGCAGTGCGGTTCGGCGCGGCGTCTCCGCGTCGCTCATGTCGGTTCGCGGCGGCGATGCCGCTGCCGACACCGTTTCGCGGGCCATTGCCGAGGCAGGCATTACCGACCTGTCGGCGGTCTTCCTCGACCGCACAACGCCGAGCTACACGGCGCTGATCGACAGCGAAGGCGAGCTGATCGTCGGCTTTGCCGACATGGCGCTCTATGATTTGGCGTTTCCCAAGCAGATCAGGCGCTCCAAGGTGCGGGAGGTGATCGCTGCCGCCGATGCCGTTTTCTGCGACGCCAACCTGCCGACGACGGCACTGGAGCGGCTGGTTTCGCTCACCGCCGGCAAGCCAGTCTTCGCCATTGCAATTTCGCCTGCCAAGGTAACGCGGCTGATACCGGTGCTGAAGGAGCTCTCGCTGGTCTTCATGAACCGGCGCGAGGCCATGGTGCTGGCCGGCGTCGCCGCGAACGCCACGGAGCGCGAGGTCGTCGACGGGTTGCGATGCAGCGGCCTCATCAGCGGCGTGGTGACGGCGGGCAGCGAGCCCATGCTGGGCTTCGATGAAGCCGGCGCCTTCTCGATCCTGCCGCCGCCGCCAAGAAAGGTCGCTGACGTCACCGGGGCCGGCGATGCCCTGGCGGGCGCAACGGTCGCTGCTTTGCTGCGCGGACTGCCCCTGCGGTCAGCACTGCGCGAAGGCATTGCCGGGGCGACGCTTGCCATCGAAAGCGCCAACGCCGTTCCGGAGTTCACCGCGGCTGATTTCACTGAGGCATTGGCTCTTGTGCCGGATGCCAGGGAAGTGGCATGAGACCGGCGAATTCATAGTGCCGCGATGTTGCCTGGTGTCCCGACGGACGCGCGGCATTCCGGATTGGAGACCCTGATGACCCCTGAGACCGCCGGCCCCTTCATCGATATCCACGCGCCGGTGGCGCAGGCCCTGGCGGCCGGCCGGCCGGTGGTGGCGCTGGAAAGCACCATCATCACCCATGGCATGCCCTACCCCGACAATGGCGCCATGGCGGCCGATGTCGAAAAGATCATCACCGATGGCGGCGCCGTGCCGGCGACCATCGCCGTGGTTGGCGGCCGCATCAAGATCGGGCTTTCGGACGGCGAGCGCGAATCGCTGGCGATGACGGGCGACGCCATGAAGCTGTCGCGCGCCGATCTCGGTTTTGCCGTGGCGCAAGGGCGCACCGGTGGCACCACGGTCGCCGCCACGATGATCGCGGCGCATATGGTCGGCATAAAAGTGTTCGCCACCGGCGGCATTGGCGGCGTGCACAAGGGCGCCGAAAAGAGTTTTGACATTTCCGCCGATCTCGACGAGCTGGCGCGCACCCCGGTCATCGTCGTCTCGGCCGGCGCCAAGGCGATCCTCGACATCGAAAAGACGCTGGAGGTGCTGGAGACGCGCGGCGTGCCGGTGATCGGCCATGGCTGCGAGACGATGCCAGCCTTCTGGTCGCGACATTCGCCATTCCGCGCGCCGCTGACCTTGCACGAGCCGGAAGAGATCGCGCATTTCTACCAGACGAGGGCAGCGCTGGGGCTCGCCGGCGGCATGCTGATCGCCAATCCTGTGCCGGAAAACCATGAAATCCCGGCTGAGGAGATGGCGGGCTATATCGACGCCGCGCAGAAGGCCGCAGAAGCGCTCAACGTGACCGGCAAGGCGGTGACACCCTTCCTGCTGTCGAAAATCCTCGAACTGACCGGCGGCAGGAGCCTCAAGACCAACATCGCGCTGGTGGAAAACAACGCGCGGCTGGCGGCACGGATTGCGAAGGCGTTGTAGGCCAACGTCGGCGGGACAGCACCCCCTCTGTCCTGCCGGACATCTCCCCCGCAAGGGGGGAGATCGAATGTCGTCAACGCCTCTGCCAATCTTCAACGTTGAAAAAAGCAGGCAGACGGTGAAACCGCCAATCTCCCCCCTTGCGGGGGAGATGGCCGGCAGGCCAGAGGGGGGTGGTGTCCCTCGACCGTCCCAAGGCTGGCATCACTTCCCCGCCCGCCGTCCAGCCGCATACGCCCGCCGTACCCAGGCCGCCATCTCGTCGGGATCATCGAAAGCGCTGTCGGGAACGCCCCAGTAGGGCATGGCGACCAGCTTGCCGTGGCGCGAGCCGGTATAGGTCCATTGCGTGCAGCCGGCGGCCTCGAACTCGGGCGCGCTTTGCTCGTCGGCCTTCAGCATCAACTCACCGCGCAGCACGATGGCGACGATGACACCGTCGAAATAGATGCCCTTGCCGCCGAACAGTTTGCGGATGCTGACAGGGCCGAGGCCCTCGAACAGTTCGGCGATGCGTTCATTGTCCATGCCGCGATCATGTCACCGGCGTTTGGCCTTGTCATCGCCGCAACCAAAATCATGCTGACAGGTTGTGTGAGGTCGATCGGAGTTTCCCGCCATGCCCGTCCTGCTCAAAGGGTCCTGCCGCTGCAATGCCGTGCGTTTCGAGGTGGAGAGCCACACGCCGGCGCCATTCATGCTGTGCTACTGTTCGATCTGCCGCAAGCAGCAGGGCGGTGGCGGGTTTGCCATCAATCTCGGTGCGGACAACGAAACACTGAACATCAGGGGCAAGCGCAGCCTCGGCGTCTTTCGGGCGGAGATCGAGGATGACGAGCATCCGCATTGCGAAATCTCGACCGGCGAGCGCAATTTCTGCAAGAAATGCGGGGCGGCCCTTTGGCTCTACGACCCGACATGGCCGGAACTGGTGCATCCCTTCGCCTCGGCGGTCGACAGCGATTTACCCATTCCGCCAAGCAAGGTGCACCTGATGCTGAAATACAAGGCGAACTGGGTGGAGCCGGAGGTTGGCAAGCATGACAAGGTCTTCGACGTCTATCCCGAGGAATCGATCGTCGACTGGCACAAGCGGACGGGCATGTGGGTGGATTAGCGTCCTTCACCTCGTTTACGGCGGGGCGATTGCATATGGGTTTTTACGAAGAGGACCCCCACCCTAACCCTCCCCACAAGGGGGAGGGAACGCTGCCGCGCGCCATCCTTTTGGCGTCGAAACCTCGGGGATTTGCGGAATCAGCGCCTACCGAGTCTCCCTCCCCCTTGTGGGGAGGGATTAAGGGTGGGGGTATTCGTAGAGCGCAAGCCAGTCATATGCGATCACCCCTGCCGCTTACGGGGCTGGAAGATCAGGCCGAGGCGCGTGCTTCTGCCAGCGCCTTGAGGTCCGCCGGCTTCAACTCGACGGACTCACCGCAGCCGCAGGCCGAACTCTGATTCGGATTGCGGAATGTGAAGCCGGTGCGAAGCGTCGTCTGCTCGAAATCCATCTCGGTGCCGAACAGGAATAGCGCTGCCTCGGGCGCCACATAGACATGCGCGCCATCGCGCTCGATATGGTCGTCCTTGGTGTTGGGCTCGGTCACCAGATCGACCGTATATTCCATGCCGGCGCAGCCGCCCTTCTTGATGCCGAGGCGGATGCCGTGCGCGTTGTCGCGGGTGGCGACGATCTCGCGCACCCGGTCGGCGGCCTTTTCGGTCATCGTGATGACGGCGAAGCGTCCCATTCTTTTTCCTTCCATTCCATGCAGGTTCAAGGCCTGCCGAATGATTCCTCACCTAAAATGGTGAAGTTTTATCCCTGGCGCAAGTGCACCAGCCTCTGTCGGGCTAGTACCAACCCACCGCCACCTGCGCCTCTTCCGACATGCGGTCGGCCGACCATGGCGGGTCGAAAGTCATGTTGACCTCGACGCCGGACACGCCTTCGACGGCGCCGACGGCATTCTCCACCCAGCCGGGCATTTCGCCGGCGACCGGGCAGCCCGGAGCGGTCAGCGTCATGTCGATCTTGACCGAGCGATTGTCCTCGATGTCGATCTTGTAGATCAGGCCGAGCTCGTAGATATCGGCTGGGATTTCCGGATCGTAGACGGTCTTCAGCGCCGAGACGATGTCGTCGGTCAGCCGCGCCAGCTCGTCGGCTGGAATGGCCGATCCCGAAACCAGCGCATTGGGCGCGGTTTCCGGAATGGTCTCGGCAGCGATGCTTGCATCATCCATGGTCGTCACCCAAAAAAATCATCATCCGAAGAATTTGCGCGCTTTTTCGAGCGCCTCGGCCAAAGCGTCGACTTCGGCCCTGGTATTATACATGCCGAACGATGCCCTGCATGTGGAGGTTACGCCGAACCGTTTCAACAGCGGCTGGGCGCAATGGGTGCCGGCGCGGACAGCAACGCCCTGCCTGTCGATCACCATCGACACGTCATGCGCATGAATGCCTTGCAGTTCAAACGAGATGATGGCGCCCTTGCCAGGCGCATCGCCGAAGATGCGCAGCGAATTGATGGCGCGCAGCCGCTCATGCGCGTAATTCTTGAGATCTTCCTCATGCGCGGCGATGCGCTCGCGGCCGATTTTTTCCATATAGTCGAGCGCAGCACCCAGCCCGATCGCCTGGACGATCGGCGGCGTGCCGGCTTCGAAACGGTGGGGCGGCTCGTTGTAGGTGACGATGTCTTCCGTCACCTCCTCGATCATCTCGCCGCCGCCCATGAAGGGCCGCATGCCAGCGAGAATGTCCTTCTTGCCGTAGAGCACGCCGATGCCCGAGGGGCCGTAGACCTTGTGGCCGGTGAAGACGAAGAAGTCGCAGTCGAGATCCTGCACATCGATCGGCATATGCACGGCGCTCTGGCTGCCGTCGACCAGCACGGGAATTCCACGCGAATGCGCAATGCGCACGATCTCCTTGATCGGCGTCACCGTGCCCAGCGCATTCGACATCTGCGTGATGGCGATCAGCTTGGTGCGATCGGTCAACCGCTTCTCGAATTCCTCGATGTGGAAGACGCCGAGATCGTCGACCGGCACCCAAACGAGTTTCGCGCCCTGCCGCTCGCGGATGAAATGCCAGGGAACGATGTTAGAGTGGTGCTCCATGATCGACAGCACGATCTCGTCGCCCTCGCCGATGTTGGGCATGCCATAGCCATAGGCGACGGTATTGATGGCCGACGTCGTGTTCGAGGTGAAGACGATGTTGTCGGTGCTCGGCGCATTGAGGAAACGGCGCACCGTTTCCCGCGCCTTTTCATATGCGTCGGTCGCCGCATTGGAGAGGAAGTGCAGGCCGCGATGGACGTTGGCATATTCCTGAGAATAGGCGTGCTGGATGGCGTCGAGCACCGCCTGCGGCTTCTGTGCCGAGGCGCCATTGTCGAGATAGACCAGCGGCTTGCCATAGACTTCCCGCGACAGGATCGGGAAATCGCGGCGGATCGCTTCGACGTCGTAGAAATCTCCGATCTTGCCTGGAGCGTTCATCAGGTCACCCGTGTGCCACGAACCAGTCGTCGAGCCGCGCTTCCAGCGCCTCGACGATCGCCTCGTCGTCCAGTTCCTCGATCACCTCCGCGACGAAGGCCTTCACGAGCAACCCCCGCGCGCTTTTCTCGTCGACGCCGCGCGCCATCAGGTAGAACAGATGGTTGTGGTCGATCTCGGTCACCGTCGCGCCGTGGCCGCAAATCACGTCGTCGGCGAAGATTTCAAGCTCGGGCTTGGTCGAGAACTCGCCATCGTCCGACAGCAACAGCGTGTTGCAGGCCATCTTCGCGTTGGTCTTCTGCGCATATTGATGGACGTTGATGCGGCCCTGGAACACACCGCGCGCCTTGCCCGTCACCACATTGCGGATCACTTCCGTAGAGGTCGTGTGCGGCACGGCGTGGTCGAGCACCATGGTCACGTCGGTGTGGGTGTCGCCGGCCAGCAGGTTGATGCCGCGAAGCTTGAAATCGGCGCCTTCGCCAGTCGTCCTGACCATGATCTCCTGGCGCACGAGCTTGCCGCCGGCGTTCATGACGAACAGCGTCAGTTTCGCATTCTTGCCGATATGGGCCTTGAACTGCGCCAGATGCGTCGCCGTTTCCGGCTGCTCCTGGACGACCAGCCACGTTACCTCGGCGCCCTCGTCGAGCACGATCTGACTTACCGAGCTGCTCAAGGCAGCGCCATCACCCGTCTGCCGTTCGACGATGACGGCCTTGGCGCTGGCGCCGACGCGCACGGGCAGGCGCACATGCGTCTGGCCGCCAGCCTGCAGGTTCTGCAGTTCGATCGGCTTTTCAAGTTCCACACCATCGGCGATGTCGACAAAATACCCGTCGGCGACGAAAGCCGTGTTCAGCGCGCCGATCGCGTCGTCGCTGCCATAGGGATCGAGCCCCGGTGCGATGCTGCCGTCGATCAGCTTTTCCGAAAGGCGCTGGAAGGTGACGCCTTCAAGGACAGGCACCTTGGCGTCGGACTTGCCGTTCAGGATCGACACCACGGCGGAACCTTCGACGATCGGTGCGATGGCTTTGGCCATGGCGGCCGGGTCGAAGTCCGGCACGGTATTCAGCAACCGGCGCAGGTCGGTATAGTGCCAGGATTCGACACGCCGCGTCGGCAGGCCGTGCTTGATCGTCTCGATGGCGTCGTCGCGCTTCAGCATCACCGCGCCGTCGCCCGGCAGCAGCGACAATCGGTCGCCGAACGCGTCGATCAACGCTGTCTCGGCCGGTGTTCGCTGCGGTTGTGCGTGCATATTCATCAAACTGCCCTCTGGCATCTCACGCTGCTTCGCCGATCACGCCGGCATAGCCATTGGCTTCCAAATCGAGCGCCAGCGACTTGTCGCCTGACTTGATGACCTGGCCTTTGTAGAGCACGTGCACGGTGTCGGGCACGATGTGCTCAAGCAGGCGCTGGTAGTGGGTGATGACCAGGAACGCCCGGTCCGGCGCGCGCAGCGCGTTGACGCCGTCGGACACGATCTTCAGCGCATCGATGTCGAGGCCGGAATCGGTCTCGTCGAGCACGCACAATTTCGGCTCCAGCAGCTTCATCTGCAGGATCTCGGCGCGCTTCTTCTCGCCGCCGGAGAAGCCGACATTGAGCGGCCGCTTGAGCATCGCCATGTCCATGCTGAGCGAGGCGGCGGCTTCCTTCACGCGCTTCAGGAATTCCGGGATCTTCAGCGGCTCCTCGCCACGTGCCTTGCGCTGCTCGTTCATCGCCACTTTCAGGAATTCCATGGTCGCGACGCCCGGTATCTCCATCGGATACTGGAAGGCGAGGAAGATGCCTGACGTGGCGCGCTCGGCCGGATCCATTTCGAGGATCGATTGGCCGTTGTAGAGGATGTCGCCTTCGGTCACTTCATAGTCCTCGCGGCCGGCGAGAATGTAGGACAGCGTCGATTTTCCCGAGCCGTTCGGCCCCATGATCGCGGCGACCTCGCCGGCTTGCACCGTCAGGGTCAAGCCGCGGATGATTTCGGTGCCGTCATCGACGATGCGGGCGTGCAGGTTTCTGATTTCAAGCATTTCTATTCGTCCTGTCCGTAGCCGTCTGCCCGGCTAAACTCGATTTAACAACTGCTTCAGGGCTTCCCAAAGCCCGGGCCAAAAGCCATCCGGCGAATAGGCGGCGACGAGCCAAGCAACGCCCATCGCGCCCAACCACAACGCCAGTTCCAGACCCGCAGACCAACCGTTCATCCGATCCCGCAGATAGACGTGCTTTTCTGTGGATTCGCGTTTGGGCGGCTTTGTCACCCCACGCTCCCGCCATCAGCTCTGCTCGGTGTCCTCGGTTTCATCCGGCCAATGTAACGGAACAGAACAAGGGCAGCAAAAAAGCAAAAAGCACCCATGGCGGAAACAAAGGCGCCAGCCTGCTTCAAACCCGAAAAACCCCAGATAGAACCAAAAAGCGCCACCACCGCGCCTGCGATCGCCAGAAACAGCGCTATCGCCAATGAGCCTACCAATACGTTTCCGAAGGCCTTCAGCATTTTCTCAGTTACCCAACGCTACCTTCCAGCGAAATACCGATCAGCTTCTGCGCTTCGACCGCGAATTCCATCGGCAGTTGCTGGATGACGTCCTTGACGAAGCCGTTGACGATCAGCGCGATCGCTTCCTCTTCGGGAATGCCGCGCTGCATGACGTAGAATTTCTGGTCCTCGGAAATCTTCGACGTCGTCGCTTCGTGCTCGAACTGCGCCGTCGAATTCTTGGCTTCCATGTAGGGCACGGTGTGCGCGCCGCACTGGTCGCCGATCAGCAGACTGTCGCAGTTGGTGAAGTTGCGGGCGTTGGTCGCCTTGCGATGCGCCGAGACCTGGCCGCGATAGGTGTTCTGCGAGAAGCCGGCGGCGATGCCCTTGGAGATGATGCGGCTCGACGTGTTCCTGCCGAGATGGATCATCTTGGTGCCGCTGTCGACCTGCTGATAGCCGTTCGACACGGCGATCGAATAGAACTCGCCTTGGGAATCGTCGCCGCGCAGGATGCAGCTCGGATATTTCCAGGTGATCGCCGAGCCGGTCTCGACCTGCGTCCACGAAATCTTGGAGCGGTCGCCACGGCAGTCGCCGCGCTTGGTGACGAAGTTGTAGATGCCGCCCTTGCCCTCGGCGTCGCCGGGATACCAGTTCTGCACCGTCGAATATTTGATCTCGGCATCGTCGAGCGCCACCAGTTCGACCACCGCGGCGTGCAACTGGTTCTCGTCGCGCTGCGGCGCCGTGCAGCCCTCGAGATAGGAGACGTAGGCCCTCTCCTCGGCGATGATCAGCGTGCGCTCGAACTGGCCGGTGTTCTTCTCGTTCATGCGGAAATAGGTCGACAGCTCCATCGGGCAGCGCACGCCCTTGGGCACGAAGACGAACGAGCCGTCGGTGAAGACAGCCGAATTCAGCGTGGCGTAGTAATTGTCGGAGGTCGGCACGACCGAGCCGAGATACTTTTTCACCAGTTCCGGATGCTCGCGGATGGCTTCCGAGATCGAACAGAAAATGACGCCGGCCTGCGCCAGCTCCTTCTTGAAAGTGGTGACGACCGAGACGGAATCGAACACGGCGTCGACAGCGACGCGGCCCGACTTGTAGACGTTATCGCTGACCTCCTCGAGCTCCGAGGCATCGGTCTTCTGCACACCGGCAAGGATTTCCTGCTCCCGCAGCGGAATGCCGAGCTTTTCGTAGACCTTCAAGAGTTCGGGATCGACATCGCTGAGCGAGGTCGGGCCGGGCGTGCTCTTGGGCGCCGCATAGAAATAGATGTCCTGGAAATCGATCTTCGGATAGTGGACGCGCGCCCAGGTCGGCTCGTCAAGCGTCAGCCAGCGGCGATACGCTTCCAGACGCCATTCCAGCATCCAGGACGGCTCGTCCTTCTTGGCCGAAATGAAACGGATGATGTCTTCGCTGAGGCCCTTGGGGGCCTTGTCCATCGCGATTTCGGTCTGGAATCCGTATTTGTATTGGTCGACGTCGATCTTTCGGACCCGATCGATCGTGTCCTGCACAGCAGGCATATGCGTTCTCCATCCACGCCGGGGTCAAGGCCCGACAGTTTTCAAACTATGGCACCGCCAAAATTGAACGCCAAAGAAGCGCTCGCGGCAGCGTAAGTTTCATATAGTGCGCTTCGACCGGAAATTCACCCGGCCAGCATGAAACGCACGGCTCTACCAGGCCGAAAGGCCCGAAATTGTCCAACCGCTCACGCGGCCTTTTCCCTATCCGCCCTGCGTGCAGCGATTCCCGTCAGCGCAACGCGAAACAACTCGATGTCTTCCGCGCCGGTCGCAGGCCCGATCGACACGCGCAAGGCGCCGAGGCTGTCACCGTATCCCATGGCTTTCAGCACATGGCTCGGTCCGACCTTGCCCGACGAACAGGCGGAGCCGGCCGACAGCGCTACACCGGCCAGATCGAAGGCGATCTGCGCGGTTTCGGCTTTGACGCCCGCAATAACGAAGAATGCCGTATTGGCAAGCCTTGGCGCACCGGTTCCGAAGATTTCCGCGTCCGGCACCAGCGATTTGACGATGGCCTCGACTTCGTCGCGGCGCTGGCGCACCGCATCCATTGCCAGCAATCCGGCCAGGGCCTCGCGGGCGGCCGCGCCAAAACCGGCAATGGCAGCGAGGTTTTCGGTGCCGCCGCGATGGCCCTTCTCCTGGCCGCCGCCATTGATCAACGGCTTCGGCATCATCAGATCCGAAGCGGCGACAATGGCGCCGACGCCCTTGGGGCCACCGATCTTGTGCGAGGACAGAATCAGATAATCGGCGTAACCAGCTGATAGATCGATCGAAACACGCCCGGCGGCCTGCACGGCGTCGACAATGAGGATACCGCCCGCCGCCTTGACAATCCCGGCGATGCGATCGATCGGCTGGATGACGCCGGTTTCGTTGTTGGCGGCGTGGATGGCGACCAGCGGCAGGCCTTCGCTCTTGTCATGACCGCCGAGCGCCGACTCCAAGGCGCCGAGATCGGCGATGCCGTTGGCGTCGACGCCGATCCGGGTGAGCTGCGCTGCCGGGAAGTGTCCGCCGTTCAACAGGCAGGGATGATCGGCCTCGGACACATAAAGTCGGCTCATGCGCACGGTGCCGCGCCCCATCCGCCAGTCGGGTGACAGCAGCGTCGAGGCTGCTTCCGTCGCACCGGAGGTGAACACGACATGCTCGGGCTTGGCGTTGACCAGTGCAGCAACATCACGCCTGGCGGTTTCGATCATACGGCGGGCCGCCCGCCCCTCGGCGTGAACCGATGACGGATTGGCGGCGACGTCAAGCGCCCCGACCATAGCTTCGCGGGCCGCGGCAAGCAGCGGCGCACTGGCATTATAATCGAGATAGGCGCGTTTTGCGGCCATTTTCGTCCGTCAAGTCCCGTCAGAAGCCATTCCGATGTCGTATGGCGTTATTTCCTTGAAATTCCAAGGCGAGCCGTCCTATTTACGCGGCTTGCGGCGCGGGTGGCCGGGCTCAATGTCTTGCCACCCAGTTTTGAACAATTCTAAACTAGCTTCTAAGAAGACGCTCGCCCTGCGTCAAGGCCAGAGGAAACGTTCCAGGCACCGCGCGTTCGTATTACCAAGTGGAGTATTTTATGCCTGAGGTCATTTTCACCGGTCCTGCCGGCCGCCTGGAGGGTCGCTATCAGCCTTCCAAGGAAAAAAGCGCGCCGATTGCCATCGTCCTGCACCCGCATCCGCAATTCGGCGGCACGATGAACAACAAGATCGTCTACGACCTCTTCTACATGTTCCAGAAGCGGGATTTCACCACGCTGCGCTTCAATTTCCGCGGCATCGGCCGCAGCCAGGGCGAGTTCGACCACGGCACCGGCGAGTTGTCGGATGCCGCCGCGGCGCTGGATTGGGTGCAGTCGCTGCATCCGGATTCCAAGAGTTGCTGGGTCGCCGGGTACTCCTTCGGCTCCTGGATCGGCATGCAGCTTCTGATGCGCCGGCCGGAAATCGAAGGCTTCATCTCGATCGCGCCGCAGCCCAACACCTATGATTTCTCGTTCCTGGCGCCCTGCCCGTCATCGGGCCTGATCATCCATGGCGATGCCGACAAGGTGGCGCCGCCGAAGGATGTGCAGGGCCTGGTCGACAAGCTGCACACGCAGAAGGGCATCACCATCACGCAAAAGACGTTGCCCGGCGCCAACCATTTCTTCGCCAACGATGCCGACCTGCTGCTCGAGGAATGCGCCGACTATCTCGACCGCCGGCTGGCCGGCGAATTGTCGGATCCGCGTCCGAAGCGGCTGAGATAAACAAGAAAAGAACGGACGGCGATGTACGAGCCTCCTCATTTCAGGGAAACGCGGCCGGAAATCCTGCACGGGCTGATCCGGACGCATCCGCTGGGCCTGTTGATTTCCAACGGGTCCGATGGGCCGGTCGCCAACGCTGTCCCGTTCCTGCTCGACGCGGAAATCGGGCCTAACGGCAGGCTGCGCGCCCATCTGGCGCGGGCCAACCCGCAATGGCGCCTGCTGGCCGACAATCCGGCTTCACCGGTATTGATCGTCTTCCACGGCAGCGATGCCTATGTGACGCCGTCCTGGTACGAGACCAAGCGCGAGACCGGCAAGGTGGTGCCGACCTGGAATTATGCCATCGTGCAGGTTCGCGGCACAGTCAAGGTGATGGATGACCAGGACTGGCTGGCGCAGCAGATCGCCGATCTGACGGCGTCGCAGGAAGGCGCTCGCCAAGCGCCCTGGGCAGTGACCGACGCGCCGGAGCCGTTCATCCAGTCGCAGATCAAAGGCATTATCGGGCTGGAAATCGAGATCAGCGAAATCCACGGCAAGTGGAAGGTCAGCCAGAACCGGCCGGTCGCCGATCGCGTCGGCGTTGCACAGGGGCTGGAAAGCGAAGACCACCAGTCGCCCGGCATGGCCGGCCTGGTCAGATCCTATGGCGGGCTGGACGGCAACTGAACTTCGAATGCTCAGGAAGCCTTCCTTCTCCGCCCAATCAGCCAAAACGTTGTCTTGCGGACCGGCAGTCCCGAAGGCATCGGCCGGAAGATGAAGCCGAGCCGGGCAAAGACCAGCCCGCAGGCCAGCGCGAAACCGCAGCCAAGGCCGAAGCCGGCGACGGTGTCGCTGGGATAGTGCGCGCCAACGAAGATACGGGTCGAGGCGATGCAGGCAGTGATCGCCAGGGCGATGTACCAGCGCCGCGGAAACAACAGCAAAGCGACCCCGAACACCGCGCCCATCGTCGTACCATGGCCGGATGGAAAGCCGGCGAAGCGCGCATCGAAAGCGAAGGGGTGCAGGGTAAGCACGCCAAAGTCCTCGTAATAGAGCGGGCGAGCCCGGCCAATCGCATATTTCAGCACATTGACGGCGATTCCCGACAGGCCGGTGGCGCACAGCACCAGAAAAGCCAGGCAGGTCCAGTTGTAGAGGAGCATCAGCGAGCGCCGGGAGAGGCTTCGCCAATCCGTCAGGTTCGCGGCGACAAGCAGAAGCGCCGACGGAATGAGATACCAGCCACCCAGGCCGAACTGGGTGAAAAAGTCGGCAGTCCGGGCAAATTCCGCCGACCACTTGCCGTGAAGCATTCCGGCCGGGGTGTCGAGACGAACAAACGCCGCCGCCGTCAGCAAAATCCACACCAGCACCCAGACCGACCACAAAACGTTCGGGTATCTGGCCGGACGGGTGGCAAGGCGGCTTTTGGCGATCTGCATCGTATCGCGAAAATTGTCGAGCGACCGGCGCCCTACCCCAAGGAGCAGGCTCGAAACGGGCGGGCGTGATTTCACCAGCATAGGAAATTCGACCCTATTGTTGCCGTCATGGGCATCGGCGAGCCGTCACTGGGTTACACGATAGAGGCCGAGCGACAGCTTGTCTCCCGATGAATAGTTGAGGCCGTCGACCTCGGCAACGCGGTTCGCCGACTTGCCTTGCGCCGCCAGCAGCCCATTCAGTTTCTGCTCGTCGCCGACCTGCGCCAGCGCCAGGGCGCAGGCAGGATCGCCGAGCAGATGCTTGGCGACGCCATCGACATCGGTCAGGACGGTCTTGGTGCCGACCAGGAACACCAGGCTCGGCTCGTGATATTCCGCCGAAGCGAGCACCGTGGTGTCGCAAGGCCTGTTGGCCTGGAACGCCGCCTCGATCGCCGGGCTCAGCCAGATCGGCTTCAGCGAAGGCGCGATGACGCCGAACAACAGCCCATAGGTGATGCCCGCGCAAGCCGCGACGGCGCCGATGCGAGGAAGCGGAACCTGCAACTCCCGCGAGGAGGCAAGATAGCCCGCCCCCAGTGCTGCCGCGGCTGCCGGAATGCTCCACCAGGAGAAGGCGCCGGTGAGATAGATCGGCGCTCCGACGCAGACCGCCGCCAGGCCAAGGCTGACCACGGCAAGACCGAATGCGGTCGACCACCACAACCAATCCTGCCAGCGCCTGAGCGGCGCATTCGCCTCCTGCGGCGGCAAGGTCAGCAGCCAGCCGATCAGCAGCGCCATGCCGGGATAGGCCGGCAGGACATAGTGGGGCAGCTTGGTCGGGATCAGCTCGAACACCAGCCAGAACGGAATGTACCAGGCGAGGCAGAAACGCAGCCGGGGATCGTCGCGCAGACGGTTGAGGGCCTGCAGCCCGGCGCCGACCGCGATCAGACCGAACGGCCACATGAACAAGGAATAGGTCAGCATGTAGAAGCCCGGCGGCAGGCCGTGCGATTCCTCGCCCGAGGCGACCTTGGCCATCATGTCCTTGCCGACGGCATCACTGAGGAAGGCGCCGCCGCTCTTCCAGGTGATGAGGGCGACCCAGGGCAGCACGATGAGCAGCACCAGGGCGACACCGCGCACGAGCTTCAGCTTCAGGAGCCAGCGCCAGTCGCGCTCGAAGGCAAACAGGGCGGCGACCGTCAGCACCGACAGGAGCGGAGCCACCGGCCCCTTGATAAGGATTCCCAGGCCTTGAGCCGCCCAGAAGATCCACGGCAAATGGGCGGCCACCGGTTCGTTGCGGCGCGATGCCAGATAAATCTGGGCGAGCGCGCCTTGCGCCGCCACGCAGCAGGCCAGCAGCATGGCGTCGGTCTTGGCGTCACGGCCCTCGAAGGCTGTGGCGAAGATAGCCGCCATCATCAGGCCGGCGGCGAGACCGGCATTGGCCCCGAACAGCTTGGTGCCTGTCCAGGCAATGCCGACGACGGCCAAGGCAATGCCAAGCATGGAGACCAGGCGGTAGACCCAGATCGGCGCCGCCGCCCCCTCGCCGCTCAGCGCCACGGCCGCCGATTGCAGCCAGTAGATGCCGATCGGCTTCTTGTAGCGCGAGGCATCCTGAAAACGGATGTCGACATAGTCGGAGGTTTCGACCATCTGCTTGGTGGCCTGGACAAAACGGGATTCGTCCCGGTCGACGGGTGGAAGGCTCGCCAGTCCACTGAAAGTCATCAGCACGCTGAACAGAAAAAGAAAAAGATAGTTCCTGTTCATCGCGGAGCTTTCCGGATCTGATCTGCGGGATGGCCCCGTCGCGGCGCCTCAGGCCCTGCCCCTGCGCGGCGCCTCAATACGCCAGCCCAAACGACGAAGCAAGGATTCGCAAACGCCATCCGCGCTAGCTGCAAAACGGGAAACCACTTTTGCTGATCGCTGGATCTTTGTCTGGCGCGCGATCAGACGCAAAACCGGAAACCACTTTTGCTGATCGCGCTTGGATGCTAAACGCCCGCGTTCATGCACATCCGAGCCACAGCGGCCGGGCGCTTTCGGGAAAGAAACAATGTCCGCCTTCAAATCCGATTTCCTGCGCACGATGAGCGAGCGCGGTTTCATCCACCAGACTTCGGATGATGCCGGCCTCGACAATATCTTCGCCAAGGAGACGGTGACGGCCTATATCGGCTTCGACGCCACCGCCAAGAGCCTGCACGCCGGCTCGCTGATCCAAATCATGATGCTGCACTGGCTGCAGCAGACCGGTCATCGGCCGATCGCGTTGATGGGCGGCGGCACCTCGATGATCGGCGACCCGTCCTTCAAGGACGAGGCGCGCAAGCTTTTGACCCCGCAGGACATCGAAGACAATCTAGCCGGCATCCGCCGCAACTTCATGCCCTACCTCAAATTCGGCAGCGGTCCGAACGACGCCATCATGGTCAACAACGCCGACTGGCTGATGGAGATCAACTACGTCAATTTCCTCCGCGATGTCGGCCGTCACTTTTCCGTCAACCGCATGCTGGCGTTCGATTCCGTCAAGTTGCGGCTCGATCGCGAGCAGTCGCTGTCGTTCCTCGAATTCAACTACATGATCCTGCAGGCCTATGATTTCGTCGAGCTCTACAAGCGTCTCGGCTGCCGCCTGCAGATGGGCGGCTCCGACCAGTGGGGCAACATCATCAACGGCATCGATCTCGGCCGCCGCATGGAGGATGCGCAGCTCTATGCGCTGACGACCCCGCTGCTCACCACCTCGTCGGGCGCCAAGATGGGCAAGTCGGCTTCGGGCGCGGTCTGGCTCGATGCGGAGATGCTGAGCCCCTACGAATTCTGGCAGTACTGGCGCAACACCGAGGATGCCGACGTCGCCCGCTTCCTGAAGCTCTACACGACGCTGCCGCTGGACGAGGTGGCGCGGCTCGAACAGCTCGGCGGATCCGAGATCAATGAGGCCAAGAAGATCCTCGCCACCGAGATCACCGCCCTGCTGCACGGCCGTGCAGCCGCCGAGCAAGCCAGCGATACGGCGCGCAAGACGTTCGAGGAAGGCGCGCTCGCGGAGTCGCTACCGACCGTCGAGGTCGACAAAACGGCGCTTGAAACCGGCGTCGGTATCCTGTCGCTGCTGGTCACTGCCGGACTGGCGGCATCGAACGGCGAAGCGCGGCGGCATGTGCAGGGCGGTGCCGTGCGCCTGAACGACGAGCCGGTGAGCGACGAGCGCCGCCTGGTGACTTCAAAGGATTTGAGTCCGGAAAGCGTCGTAAAGCTTTCTCTGGGAAAGAAAAAACACATTCTGGTGCGGCCGGCTTGAGGACTACCACGTGGAGAGATGATGAAGGTACCGATTTATTGGCTTGACCGAGCGGGTCAGACGGCCACATCGCTTTCCGAGCCAGCTTTCCCTTTCGTCGATATCGAGATTTCAAATGGGGGCGGCCTCTGGCACTCCGTTCAGGCAGTCGTTGACACTGCATGCATGGGCACGATGGTCACACGGGAATTGGCTCAAGCTTGGCGGCTCAACCCGGGTATGACAGCTGAGATGACTGGTAACTGGTCGAAGACCGAAGTCCAGTACAGGCAACATGCGTTACCAAATTTTCCCCCGGATGACCATGGAGTGCTTCATCGGAGAGCTACGCTTGGACAGCGATGGCTTCCCTATCCAAGCCCTCATAGGCATCGATACCCTGAGACACGGGACTCTCGTCCTTCGGCCTCCCCCAGCTGAAAGCTACCTGCAATTCGAGATATCTGGACTTGAAGCTCGCGCAGAACATCCGCCAGTTCATTGATGAGTTGAGTAGAGGAATAACCGCCAGCTGATGTTTGAGACGTGCGCGACGCAGAGGTAGCCGGTGACCGGCTTGGTGAGTCCTCATTCGGCCACGCGATCGACGGAACCGGCGAAAGAGCACTGCTCTGCACCCTCGCTTTTGGCGCTATCCAGATGCGGTTTCGATGGATGGCATGACTGCTTACACTTACAGGTGTCGTTTCGAAGAACTGCACTTCAGCATTTGAACCGCGGCGAAACTTGCATTACCTTTGTTGGTAGCTTTGACAGCGACGACGACCATCAGGCGGATCACCGCAACGTCATATGCAACCAATTCGGTCTAGACCGATTTTCATTGACATCGTGCGCATCAGTGTGTATTGATACACACATGAAGAGCGCCGATGTGATTGCAAAGTTGGTCGCTGATGGATGGTTCGAAGTTGCTCGAAAAGGCAGTCATGCTCAATTCAAGCACAACGACAAACCGGGACGGGTCACCGTTCCACACCCCAAACGAGACATACCCATCGGCACCCTGCGTAGCATCGAAAAGCAATCTGGACTGACACTGAGGTGAGAGACATGAAGCAGTATATCGGACTTATCCATAAGGATGCCGAAAGCGACTTCGGCGTGTCTTTTCCTGATTTTCCCGGCGTGGTTACGGCGGGTAAGGACTTAGACGACGCCCGAGTTATGGCCGAAGAGGCCCTTGCCTTTCACATCGAAGGGCTCGTCGAGGACGGAGAGGCTATTCCAGAGCCCTCGTCTCTGGCTGAGGTTATGGCGTCAGCTATCAACCGCGATGGTGTGGCCATTCTGGTTGGCGTGAAAACCGAGGCAAAAAAGGCGGTGCGGGTAAACGTCACTCTACCGGATGACGTTCTTCAGCGGATCGATGCATTTGCCGAGGCTCATGGCTACACCCGATCTGGGTTCCTCGCCAAGGCCGCAGAAAAGGTAATGGAACTCGAAGCCGCCTAACTTTCGTGACGAAAGGTGGGCGGCCTAACGATCACCGGTATTCGAAGATCGATCTGAATATCCCAGGCGCGATCACCGACAGCGGATTGATGTCCAGCAGCGGCTTGTTGGCATTGCCCTTGAGCCGGTAAGTGACACCGATCAGGCCACGGTCGCGACCATTGCCGAGCAGCGCGCCAACGATGGGCAGTTCGCCGAAGATGCGATTGAGGCCATAGACCGGCATGAACGTGCCGGTCATGTCCATGTTGTTGTTCTGGTCGTAGAGCGTGCCCTGGAACGTCGTCCCGATGCGCGGTCCGCGCAGCACGCCATTGGCCAGTTTCAGATAGCCGCTGCCCTTGTCGATCTCGGCGTAGCCGCGTTCGAACTTCACCCGCGATGTGTCCAGCTTGCCCTTGACCGCCTGATTGAGGCTGCGGTTGTCGCCGGCCGGCGTGGTCGAGACGATGGAGGCGAGTTTCGGTTCGTTGACGACGAAAAAGTTGCTGGTGTCGACCTTGCCCTTGAGCGATCCGTCGCTCGGCCCGGCCAGTGCGAGCGTGATCGCGCCGCCTTCCATATGCTCGTAGATGTTGAGGAATCTCAGAATGGCGCCGGCGTCGGCGGACTGCATGTTGAGCGTGCGCCGGCCGGCGCCGGTGGTGTTGCTGATTGATATGGCCGCACCTGAACTGGCCGTGGCGCTGACCTTCAGCCCGTTCACCCGCGAGCCGGCCGCGCTGTAGTCGAGCTTCAGATTGGACAATTGCTCGTCGTGGAAACCGGTCAGCCGGTCGACATCGGCGCTGACGGAAATGGCATCGGAACCGGTGGTCTTGGTAGCCGTGTCGACGTCCGAAGTGAACTGCTTGATGAGCGAGCGGGCATCGAGCGCGTTGCCCGATATGTCGACCGCATAGCCCTTGCCGGACCGCTTCACCGACACGGCAACGTCGTCGCCCCTGTTCAAGGTGACCTTGCTGAACCGCGCCGACGACAAGGCGCCATTGACCAGCACGATGCTGCCGTCGACGGAGAACGTCTTTCCGTCGAGGTCGAAATCGGACAGCGTCATGGTCTCGCCGGACCTGGTCATGACGAAGGTGACCTTGGCGGGGACCCCTGCCCCCTTGCTCCAGCCCGCCCAGGGAATGTCCAGCCTGGCGTTGGTCAGGTCGGCCGAGACGTTCTGGTCGCCGCTGCCGTTCTTGTCGATCGCCACCTTTACCGTTCCGGCAAGCAGCGGCTTCAGGCCGGGCATGGCGGCGGCGCGGATCTTGTCGTCAAGCACCAGAGCCACCTTGCGGCTGCGCGCCGGCCCGTCATCCCTGAGCGGCTCTACCAGATCGAGTTCGGCCGGAATGCCGTTCAGCAATGCCTTGGCGGAGATCACCGCCTTCTCCGGATCGACGGTGATCGAACCGTCGGCATCCGTCACGATCTGGCCCTCGAAGGGCTTGGCCAAGGACATACCGGTGTAGTCGAGCGACACCAGCCAATCGAGCTTCGAACTGTCGACGCCCGACTGCAGCGGAATATCAGCCTTGACGTGGCCGGTGACGCTGCCCGACAGGTCTTCCGGCAGAATGCCGACATGGCGCATGGCGTTGATCGGCTCGTAGGATGCGAGTTCGGCGACGGCCGACGCTTCGCCGTCGACGTCGATATCGAGCGCGCCGACGACCGGCGGGCGGTTGGCCGCCTTGACCGTCAGCGTGCCGTTGCTGGCCGCCACGGTGCGGCCGCTGGGCATGTAGACGGTGCCCGAGGACAGGGAGATATCGACATCGTTGCCGTGGAAACCGACGACACCGACCGCGTCGCGTATCGGCGGGATGCGGCCGGCGGTGTCGAAGCGCGATCCCTCGATCTGGAAGCGGCCGAACACCTCATCGGCCGAAAGCGGCACGCCGTTGCCAAGCCGGCCCGGCACAACCTGGAACTGAAGGTTGGCGTCGACGACACGGCCGCCGAACAGATTGGCCAGCACCCACAGCCGGGCATTGCGCGCCGAAAACCACGGCCATAGCTGCTTGACGTGAGAGACCTGCATGTCGTGGATGTTGAACGCCAGATTGATCCCCGGCACTTTGCCGTCGACGAACGCCACGGCGGCGGTGCCAAGCATCTCGCCGGAGCCGGCGGACCGGAGCGCGATCTGCTCGGCGACCAGTTTGTGGCTCACCGTATTGTAGACCCCGGCAATCCGGGCGAGGAAGGTGAGTGCCGGCTCGGGCGACTCCGAAGGCGCAAGCGACGACCCGTCGCTGGTCAGGTCGTAGCGATAGGAGGGTTCTTCACCCACCGCTCCGCTTGCCGGCTTCGGCCCGATCGACCCGGCGAAATCGAATGTCGAGCGGCCGGTCTTCAGCAGCAATCTGTCGACCTGGATCTTGTTGCTGCCCGCAACCAGCGTCGCATTGATATCGACGTCCGCCGGCAGCAGTCCTCGCGTGCCGAGATCAAGGACAGAACCCGTCGACGACAAAGCGGCCGTCAGCCGCGATGCGTTCGCGCCGAACCCTTCCGATCCCGTCAGCTTCAGCGCGACGGTTCCCAGCTTGCCGGCAGCGGCCGCCATGTCGCCGGTATCGGCCAGATCGACGCTCGCATCCAGTGCCGTGACGCGGTGCGCCGCGATATCGCGGGAGGCGGAAGCGGCAACGGTAGCCGTCCTGCCGTCGATGTCCGCCGTGGACGAGAACTGCATGCCGCCCGGGCCTGACTGCACGACGGTGGCGTCGGTGATCTTGACGAGCTTGATCGCTCCGGTTTCGGGCAGCACGAATTCGACATTGCGAAGGTCGATCCGGCGCAGCGAATCCTCCCGCACGGCATCGAGTGCGTGGTTGATGTTTCCGAACACCGCGGCGGACAGCTTCTCCGGATCGATGAGGCCGTCCGCATTGCGCAGGCCGGCAGTCCAGTCGCCGCCTGACGGCATCGCCGCCACGACGATGCGGGCATCCGAGATCCTGGCGCTGGTCAGCCGCACATCCCCCCACAGCAGCGGGAACAGACGCACGCCGAAGCGCACGCGGCCGGCATCGGCCATCGGCTTGCCGTCCGATGTCTTCAAGCTGACGTCGCTGACCTGAAGCGCGATGAAACTCGAACCGTCGAGCGTGATGCGGGCAGGCCCGACCGCGACATTGACATCGACGCCCGCCAGTTTCTCGAGCGCCGTTTCCGCCTCGGTGCGAAGCCGGTCGGCTCCGATGCCGGAGGCGCCAACCAGATAAACGAGCATGGCGGCCAGCAGCACGAAAGCGACCAGACCTGCGAACAGTCGCGACAGGATGCGAAAACCGCGTCCGATCGACGCCTGACCGAGCGGCGGCACACGGCAGGCGGACGGAAAGGTCCCCAGGTCGGTGATCTCATCACGCCTGAACCGGATCTTCTCGTGCTGCGGTCGCTCCTGATCCACGCAATTTTCCGTTGTACGAACTCGATCGTGGACGAATCCCCGTCCGACACTATATCGGTGTGGCTTCGCGCGTAACCTCAAACAAGGGCATCGGTATGGCTGACCTCGACGTAGGCGATCTCGCGCCGCAATTCGACCTGCCGCGGGACGGCGGCGGATCAGTCAGCCTTGCCGCATCGTCCGGCAAGCCCATCGTGCTCTATTTCTATCCGCAGGACGACACAACAAGCTGCACGCAGGAGGCGATCAGCTTCTCGCAGCTGAAGCCGGAGTTCGAGAAGGCCGGCGCCGTGGTGATCGGCCTGTCGCCCGACCCCGTCAAGAAGCACGACAAGTTCAAGTCGAAGTACAATCTGACCATCGACCTCGCCGCCGACGAGGAGCGCAAGGTGATCGAGGCCTACCATCTGTGGGTCGAGAAATCGATGTATGGCCGCAAGTATATGGGGGTCGAGCGCGCGACGTTCCTGATCGGCCGCGACGGGCGGATCGCCAGGATTTGGCGCAAGGTCCGCGTCAAGGGCCATGCGGAAGAGGTGCTTGAGGCCGTTCGTGCGCTTTGAGATTTTACCGGCGAGGCCGGCCCGGTTTCCCTTACAACCTTGCGCACGCCTGGCGGGCAACCGCTGCGGACAAGTCGGCGCTGCAAGCCTTTGTTAACCTTAATAATGTGTAGTCAAGCTGTCGTGGTGTCGTAAACGAAAGCTTGGTCCCGTGAACGCAACCGGTCAGTCCGCAGTATTCGGCAGACGTAAGGAGCCCCATACGGTCATCATCGCCCGGGGCAACGAGATCAGGCATTTTACGATCCGACCGTGGCTGGCGGCCTTTATCGGCTCGGCGCTGGCCGCCATTGCCATAGGCTACCTCATGGCCACCTCCTATCTCGTGCTGCGCGACGATTTGATCGGCGCCACCACGGCGCGTCAGGCGCGCATGCAGCAAGCATATGAAGATCGCATTTCGGCGCTTCGCGCCCAGGTCGACCGCATCACCAGCCGGCAGTTGCTCGACCAGCAACTGATGGAAACCAAGGTCAGCGAACTGCTTGAACGGCAGAGCCAGCTGAGCCAGCGTCACGGCCGCCTTGGCCCGCTGCTCGAACGCGCCGAGAGCGAAGTCGGCGCAGCGCCGGCCGAATATCCGGCAGCGGTTGCGAAGCCGGACAAACGCGCCGAAGTGACCGGCAGCATCAAGGAGCCCGCGCGCAATTATGCGGTCGCCAGCCTGAGCGCCGATCCCGGGGCCGGCGACACAAGGCCGTTCTCGCTGTGGTCGACCCGCTCCGATCCGCTGCCCAACGATTCAGCCGCCGATCGTGCCGACAAGCTCTTCGTCTCGATCAACCAATCGCTGAGATCCATCGAGAGCGATCAACTGACCCGCATAAGCACGCTTGCCGACAATGCCTACAAGAGCGCCGATGCCATCACCCAGGCGCTCGAGGCGGCCGGACTGCCCGTCGACAGCGACTTCGGCAAGGGCGACAGCGATGTCGGCGGACCGCTCATCCCGGTCGACAGTTCGATGATGTTCGACAGCAAGGTCAAGGAGTTGGACGAAGCGCTTGACGCGCTCGACCATCTCAAGAAGGAAGCGCGCCAGCTGCCGCTGACCAACCCCGCACCGGGCCACTCCGTCACCAGCCCGTTCGGCGTGCGCACCGACCCGATCCTCGGCACCGCGGCACTGCATTCCGGCATGGATTTCAGGGCGCCGATCGGCATGGCCGCCAAGGTCACCGCGCCCGGCACCGTCACCAAGGCCGGCTGGAACGGCGGCTATGGCCGCATGGTGGAAGTCGACCACGGCAATGGCTTTGCGACACGCTACGGGCATCTCAGTGAAATCGACGTCACCGTGGGCGAGAAACTGGATGCCGGCGCCGTCATCGGCAAGACCGGCAGCAGCGGCCGCTCAACCGGCCCGCATCTGCACTACGAAGTCCGCCACAATGGCGAAGCGATCGATCCCTTGCGCTTCCTCACGGTCGGCAAGAAGGTCGCCCAGTATCTGTAAGCGATCCTGGGCTCCTGCCCCATGCGCCGATGATCATCATGATGGCTGACTAAGGCGCTCCCGCCGACAGAAACGCCGTCGCTGCCGAAACCAGGGTGGCCGCGCCGACCTTCAACGCGGCCTCGTCGACACGAAACCGGGCGTGATGGAGCGGAAAGACCGATCCGATCGCCTCGTTTCGGATTCCCAGCCGAAAATAGACCGAAGGACGTTTCTCGCTGTAGTAGCCAAAGTCGTCCGCGATCGTCCATCCGGGCGTGTTGAGGATGTTGTCGGCACCGATGCAGGCCTTGGCGCTGGCGGCAATCAGTTCAGTCATCTCGACATCGTTGACGACACCCGGTTCGCCCTTGTGGATGTCGACCTCGACACGCGCGCCGTGGCTTGTCGCTACCCCATCGGCTATCGTACGAAGGCGGCGCCAGGCCCGCTCGCGGGTGGCGTCGCTGCCGCTTCGGATGGTGCCTTTCAACGTGACCTTGCCGGCGGTGACATTGTAGGCGTTGCCGCCGTTGATGGCCGTCACGGAGATCACCAGCGGATCGTAGGGGTCGATCTCGCGCGAAACGATCTTCTGCAATTCGCTCACCAGGGAGCAAGCCACGGCCAACGCATCGACACCCTCATGCGGTTTTGCCGCGTGCGACGCCGAGCCGATGACGGCCACATCGAACGTGTCGCAGGCCAGAGTGTAGGGACCGGAGCCGACGGCGATCTTGCCGGTCGGTGTGTACGGATCGACGTGGACGCAGATGGCGGCGTCGATATCGTCGAGAAGCCCCTCTTCCACCACCCGCCTGCCGCCCGACGGTTCGTCCTCATCCGCCGGCTGGAAGATCAGGCGAACGGTACCGCCAAAACTCTCCCGCGACTGGTGAAGATGCGCGGCGACCGCAAAGGCCATCGATGCATGGGCGTCGTGACCGCAGGCATGCATCACGCCTGGATTCGTCGATGCATAATCGACGCCGGACTCCTCCTCGATCGGCAAGGCATCGATGTCGGCGCGAATGGCGACCTTTCGATTTGACGGCTTGCCGGTGCCGATAATGTCGACGGCCAGGCCGAAGCCGGCGATGTCGCGAATGTCGGCAATTCCCTGATCCACCAGCATCTGCCTGAGATAACGCTGCGTGCCGGCCTCTTGGTTCGAGAGCTCGGGATTGCGGTGCAGATGGCGGCGGACCTCGATCATCCGGTCGAGAATTCCGGCGGCGATATCGGTCGTCACGGTTTTCGCAACACCACCCGCCGTGGCCGAACCCTCAGGATTTGACATGGATCTCTCGCGGGAACTTCGTCAGGGTCTCGTGGCCGGTTTCGGTGACCAGGATGGTCTCGCTGATCTCGATGCCCCAGCCGTCCATCCACATGCCGAGGATGGAATGCACGACGTTGCCTGATACAAGCACCGTCTTGTCGCCCGGCCTGAGGCTGATCGTGTGTTCGCCCCAATCCGGCGGATAGGCGACGCCGATGGAGTAGCCGATGCGCGATTCCTTCTTCAGTCCATGGCGCTGGATGACCTTGCGCCAGGCGGCTTCGACGGCTTCGGCTGACGTTCCCGGCCTGACCGCGTCGAGCACCGCGTCCATGCCCTCGATCACCGCTTTTGCCGTGTCGGAAACATTAGTCGGCGTCTTGCCAAGCTGCATGGTCCTGGCGAGGCCTGCGGCATAGCGGCGGCAGACCCCGGCAAGTTCCAGCGCAATCGTCTCGTTTTCTCCGAACCGCCGGTCGCTCCACATGATGTGCGGCGCCGAGGCATTCTCGCCACCGAGGATTGTCGGTGGAAGCGCGGTGATGTCGCCGGCAAAATCCGGGCTGCCCGCAATCTGCGCCGCCTGGATGGCGGCGATGGCATCGCATTCGCGAACACCCGGCGCAATCACCTCGAAAGCCCGCGTGACGGCCGCTTCGGCCAGGGTCGATGCCTTGCGCAAATACGCGATCTCGGGCGCCGATTTGACCGCGCGGATCCAGTTCACCAGCAGGTCGGCATCGTGCCATTTTGCGTTGGGAAGTCCGGCGACAAGCCGGGCGTGCGCCTTGGGGGAGAAATAATAGGCTTCGAGTTCGATGCCGATATGTCTGACACCCCAGCCCCTGGCGACGATCCAGTTCGCGATCCAGTCCATGGGATGGCGATCGACGCGCTGAACATGATCTTCCGGAAAGCCGACCACGTTTTCCGGTTTCATCCAGGCGGTCAGAAGACCGCCTGCCGCATCCATGGCGCGCCCGATCCAGACCGGCTCGACATCCTCGATTGGAACCAGCACCACCTGCGGCGTATAAAACGACCAGCCATCGTAGCCGGTGATGTAATGCTGGTTGGCAACGTCGTTGACGACAAGGAGCTCGAGATCGCGCTTCGCCATCTCGGTGCGGATCTTGCGAAGCCGCTGTTGGTACTCGTCGCGGGCAAACGGCAATTCGATCATCTTTGCTCCATGCTTTGTCAGATCAACGGTCGCGGGGTTCGCTCACCATTGAAGAGGTTTCACCATGGCGGCAATCGGCCAGGACGACGCGTGGGCAGGTCCTGGACCGAATACGCCCTCCACGGCCTTCCTCCTGGAAAGCTTTCGCCGAGAATTTATTTTTGAATTCCATTTGACTGAATAAATAAGCAATGCGAAACTACTCTCTCCTAAGGGGCGCAAGGCATGGCACTGCGGGGGACCAATCAGGAGTTCGGGCGGCCGTACAACCGGCGCATCGTGCTTGAGTCCATCCGCCTGCATGGGCCGATCGCCCGCGGCGAGATCGCCCGGCGCGTCGGCCTCACCGTCCAGACGGTGTCGACCATCGTTCGTGAGCTGGAAGATCAGGGCTACATCCTGTCGCTGCGCGAAGAGCCGAAGGGGCGCGGTCTGCCGCCGGCAACGCTCCGGATCAACCCCGATGGCGGCTATGCCGTCGGCATCCACATCACTCCGCTTGGTATCAGCGCCGCCTTGATCAATCTGAGCGGCGACGTGATCGAGAGCATCTACCGCGAGGCGCCGAATGCGACGCCGGACCACGCCTTCGAGCTGATCGGGGCGATGGTGGTGGAATTGACCAGACTACGGGCTGGCGGACGAGTGCTGGGCGTCGGCATGGCCCTGCCCGGCCCATTCGACGTGGAGTCCATGAGTTTCGTCGGGCCGACCACCATGACCGGCTGGAAGGATGTAGCGCTGCGCGAACGGCTGGCGGCCTCCACCGGATTGCCGGCCTTCTTTGAAACCGATATGGCCGCGGCCGCCATGGGCGAGCGGCTCTACGGCCTCGGCGCCCAGTTTTCCGAATATTACTATCTCTATTTCGGCGTCGGCCTTGGCGGTGTCATGATTCATGACGGCAGCGCCTTGCGCGGCGCCTGGGGAAATGCCGGCGAGATCGGGCACATTCCCGTCATTCCGGGCGGCCAGGCTTGCCCGTGCGGCAACAGCGGCTGTCTCGAAAGATATTTGTCGCTCGAAGCGCTCCGGCGCTGGAACGGCAGCGAGGCGGATTGGGTCGCCGAAGTCGCGCCGATCTTTCACAACGCCGTCGCCGTCATCGAGAACCTGTTCGACCCGGAGACGGTCATCCTCGGCGGGCTGGCGTCCACCGACCTGCTCGAAATGCTGGCTGGTTCGGCCGGAGGCCTGCACAACTCCGTCTCGGCCCGCAAGGACCGCACCACGCCCAGGGTTGTGGTCGCACGCGGCGGGCAGCATTCCGTGCTGCGCGGCGCCGCCGCCCTTGCGGTTTCCGGGGTGCTGTCACCCCGCTTCGGGCAGATGTTCGCGGCCGAACGCGAACGCGAGCGCGACCTTCTCAAAGGCAGGGAGATTGCGGCATGAGTGAACCCCTGCTGGTGCTCGACAACGTCACCAAGAACTATGGCGCGATCGAAGCGCTCAAGGGCATCAGCTTCTCGATCGGCAAGGGCGAGGTCGTGGCGCTGCTGGGCGACAACGGCGCCGGCAAATCGACGCTGGTCAAGATTATCGCCGGCGGACTGGAGCCGACCTCCGGCCGAATGCTGTTCGAGGGCAAGGAGTTCCTTGCCCGGTCGCCCGCAGAGGCCAAGGCAGCCGGCATCGAGACCGTCTACCAGGACCTGTCGCTGTGCACCAATGTCGACGTGGTGGCCAATTTCTTCATGGGCCGCGAAATCACCAGGAAGGTTTTCGGCATTCCCGTGCTCGACGAGCGCGCCATGGAGGCCGTCGTCGGAAAGGCGCTGGCCAGTGCCGGCACCCGCATCCCCTCGCTGCGGGCCAATGTCGAGCATCTCTCGGGCGGCCAGCGGCAAGCCATCGAGCTCAACCGGTTCGTGCATTGGGGCGGCAAGCTGGTGCTGCTAGACGAACCGTTCGCAGCGCTCGGTGTCGAACAGACGCGGCGCGGCCTCGACATGATCCGCCAGGTGGCGAACCAGGGCATCGGCGTCGTCATCATCACCCATATCATGCAGCAGGCCTTCCAGGTCGCCGACCGGATCGTGGTGATCCGGCAAGGCGTCGTGGCCGGCGATGTCGCGCGCAACAAAACAAGTCCCGATGCGGTGATCAACATGATCACCGGTGAGACGCTTGCCGGTGCCGGACCGACGGGCTGAGGGACAAAAGAGGGGTCCGGCTTAAGAGGAGCGAACGACATGAAGCGAATACTTCTTGCTGTCTTCGGTATCCTGGCACTGGCCTTTGCCACGCTCACGCCGGCATTCGCCCAGTCCAAGGGTATCGTCTACTATATGGTGCCGACCCTGCTGGACGAGTTCCAGACCGGCTCGGTGAGCGCGCTGGAACTGTTCCTGAAGCAGACCGGCTACGAGATGAAGACGCTGAACGCCGACAACAAGACCGACGCCCAGCAATCGCAGATGAACGATGTCATCGCGCTGAAGCCGGCGGCCATCATCCTGGCGGCAGTCGACTTCAATGCACTGAAACCGTCGATCGAGGCGGCCCGCGCCGCCGGCATCCCGGTGGTCGAGTTCGACCGCCAGATCACCTCGACGCCATCCGACTTCACCTCTGTCGCCGGAACGGTCGAGATCGGCTACGTCGCCGCCGACCAGGCCGAGAAGCTGCTGAAGGCAAAGCACGGTTCGGTGAAGGGCAAGGTGCTGCAGGTGCTCGGCGATCCCGGCGATCCCTATACGCTCGACATCCAGAAGGGCTTCGAGGAGAAGATGAAGGCGTTTCCGGACGTCAAGATCATCTCGCTTCCGGCCATGCAATGGGAAGCCAGCAATGCCGGCACAATCGTTGCCGACCAGATGCTGGCGAATCCCGACATCGACCTGATCTTCAGCCATGCCGCGCACCTTTCGGTCGCCGCCGTCGCCTCGCTCGAGGCAGCCGGGAAGAAGCCGGGCGACGTCATGCTGATGAGCTCGAACGGCGCTCCGGTCGGCCTCGACCTGATCCGCAAGGGCTGGCTCAACGCCGAAATCGAGCAGCCGCTCTACGCGCAGGCCGCGGCTGTCGCCATGTTCATGGACAAGATCGTCAAGAAGCAGGAGATCAAGCCCGGCGAATACGACGTGCTCGGCCTGAAATCGACCGTGACCACGGAAGCCTGGGGTCCGAACATCAAGATCCCCGGTGCCGCCATCACCAAGGAAAACGTCGACAATCCGGCCTTCTGGGGCAACCAGAAGCCACCGACGGACACCGTCAAGTCGGTCGAATAGTCATTGAAAGCGCTCCGGGCCATAGCAGCCCGGAGCCTGCCCTTTCACAACGCCGCGTCCGAAAGGATGCCGTGGCGAATTTGAATCCGCGCCTGAATCCGACGAAATCGATTTTGATTTCGCGGGGGCGCCAACCGGATCAGCCCATGAACCCGCGCACACGCAAAGCCCTGGAGTTCGTACTCGACAACCTCGTCTGGTTCATGCTGCTGTTCGTGCTGGTGGTCTTCTCCATCTTTGTCCCGAACTACTTTCAGCTCGGCATTTTCGCCAACATCATCGAGGCTTCCAGCGTGCTCGGCGTCATGTCGATCGGCCTGGCGCTGGTGATCATCGCCGGCCACATGGATCTGTCGGTCGAATCCGTCGCAGCGCTCAGCGCCATGGCGGTCGGCATCCTGTTCTGCTCGTCAGGTATAGGCATGGGCGTGCAGCTGCATCCCGAATGGCTGATGGTTCCGGTTTCGCTGCTGCTGGCGCTGGCCGTCGGCGGCCTCATCGGCGCCTTCAACGGCTATCTGGTGGTCAAGGTGAAGATGAGCGCCTTCATCATCACGCTGGCGTCCTACATCTGGGTGCGCGGCCTCGTGCTGGTCGTGTCGGGTGGCCGCTCGGCGCAGGACCTGGCGCCGGCCATCCGTTGGTTCGGCATCCAGCGCCTTGTCGGCTTGCCGCTCACCGCCTGGATCGCGGTCTCTTGCTTCGTCGTCTTTTCTCTGATTATGGCCAAGACGCCGTTCGGCCGGCATCTCGTCATGATCGGTGGCAACGAGACGGCAACTTTTCGTGCCGGCATCCGGGTGAACCGCAATCTCATCATCGCCTTCGTGCTAGCCGGCGCCATTGCCGGCCTCGCCGGCTGGCTGCTGGCCATCCGCACCTCGGGCGCCACCGCCAATCTCGGCGTCGGCCTTTTGTTCAACGCCTTCGCCGCCGTCGTCATCGGCGGCGTCAGCCTCAAAGGCGGCGTCGGCACCTTGCCTGGCGTCTATGCCGGCGTGCTTTTGCTCTCGGCCATCAACACGGCGATCAATTTGATGGGCCTGCCGGCCAATTTCACCCAGGTGATTCATGGCCTGCTGGTGCTGGCCGCGGTGCTGCTCGACGCCTTCAAGCAAACCATTCGCCAAAGACTCGCATGACAGGACGGCTCGCATGACAGGACGGCTAAAGGACAAGGTGGCGCTCATCGTTGGCGCCGCCCGCGGCATCGGCAAGGGCATTGCGCTCCGCTTTGCCGAAGAGGGAGCGCGGCTGGTGCTCGCCGACACCGAGGTCGATGCCGGGCAAGCCACCGCTGGCGAGTTGGGCGTCCCCTTCATCCGCACCGACATCTCGCAAATGAGCGACGCCGAGGCCGCCGTGGCGCTGGCGCTCAAACTCCATGGCCGCCTCGACGTCATCGTGCAGAATGCCGGCATCTATCCCTGGCAGCTGATCGAGAACACCAGCGCCGACGACTGGGACCGCGTCATGGCGGTCAATCTGCGCGGCACCTTCAATGCCAGCCGCGCGGCCCTGGTGCCGATGAAGGCGCAAGGCTTCGGCCGCATGCTCTACACCTCGTCCATTACCGGCCCGCATGTCACCAGCCCGGGCCATGGCCACTATTCGGCCAGCAAGGCCGGCATCAACGGCTTCATCCGCGCCGCGGCACTGGAATTCTCCGGCTACGGCATCACCGTCAACGGCGTCGAGCCCGGCAACATCCTGACCGAAGCCATCAAGCTGCATCGCGGCGCGGCTTACATCAAGAACATGGAGGACTCCATTCCGCTCGGCCGCCTCGGCAGCCCGCGCGACGTCGCCAACGCCTTCCTGTTCCTCGCCTCCGACGATGCCAGCTACATCACCGGCACGACCATTGTTGTCGATGGCGGACAGCTGCTGCCCGAGGGCAATGATTTCCGGCTGTTGCCGCCTTGAGTGCAGCACGAACCAGACGACTCGGTTCCGTGTCTGGCAACAGTTTGAATGGACTATGGAATGGTGGGCGATGACGGGCTCGAACCGCCGACATCTTCGGTGTAAACGAAGCGCTCTACCAACTGAGCTAATCGCCCGCTCCGGGCCGGACCTTTAAGCGGTCAGGGTCCGCTTCGCAAGGCCAAATGAATGCAGGACGCCCTGGTTGGATGCCGGTTTTGCCAACAAAACGCCGGCTGTCAAAAAACCTTCTCCTGTTTGCTGTTATGCTGTCCTGTCACGCTTGACACCCGGTGGCGAACCCCTTATCCAGCGCCCCAACGACGAACACGGCTGAAACGTGTTCGCCATGCGCGGGTGTAGCTCAGTTGGTTAGAGTGCCGGCCTGTCACGCCGGAGGTCGCGGGTTCGAGCCCCGTCACTCGCGCCATTTCTCTCAAGGGTATCAAGCCCTTGGCTTCAGAGAAATGTAGACATTGATTGTCAAAAATCTTCTTGGATGAGGCAACTCGGATTGTCTCGTATCTGAGTTGAATCTCCCAAGCATGGACGCAAGAACCGGCTCTGCAACGTCGGCATTGACGACGTCACGCTTTGGTTGCTTGTCGGTGGCGCCCCCCGATGCGCACCTGCCTCCGCTCCCATCAAAGCTCCACCCGCGGCCGAAAAGGTCATCATGGCTGCAAGAACCTGCTAGCCCCATCAGGACATCCATCGAAAACTGTGAGAGAAGGTCGGCCTAAGACGGTCAAAAGCGGAGGCTTTGTACATGAGCGATCACCCCAGCCTGAATCTTCTGGAGACAACACTTGCCGCCGCCAAGCAGGATCAACGGACTCTGGACGAGCAACGGCAAAGCACTACGCCGCTTGTGGACGGCATGTCCTTTTTCGACAGCATCCGGCACAATGACGACCGCGGCAGCGTCACCGAGATCTATGACCCGCGCTGGGGTTGGCATGCCGACCCGCTGGTCTTTTCCTACATATTCACAATTCGCCCTGGCGTGGTGAAGGGGTGGGGCCTGCACAAGCTGCACGAGGACCGCTATTTTGTGATCAGCGGCGAGCTGGAACTGGTCCTTTATGACCCCCGCCCCGAATCCAGCACATATGGCAAGGTTTCGAAGGTTTACCTCTCCGGCAATCGTCCACGCCTGGTCAACATTCCGAAATTTGTCTGGCATGCCGACAGAAACATCGGAACATCCGACTTGGTTGCCATCAATTTCCCGACGATACAATATGATCACGCAAATCCCGATAAGTACCGCCTGCCGATCGATACCGATCTCATCCCCCATGATTTCGGCAGCGCCAAGGGATGGTGAGCAAGCCCCGCTTTTCCATCCTCATGCCGACGCACTCGCGCGTGGATGTCATCGGTGTGGCTATCCAATCGGTGCTGGACCAGACCGTCGAGGATTTTGAACTGCTGGTCGTCGGCGACGGCTGCGCGGCCGGCACGGCCGAGGTGGTCGAAGCCTCCCATGACAGCCGCATTCGTTTCTTCGATCTCCCCAAGGCGCCGAACTTCGGCTACGCGAACCGCAACATCGTGCTGCGTGAGGCACGCGGCGAGCTGATTGGCTTTGCCGCCGATGACGACCTCCTGTTTCCGGATCATTTTGAGATCCTGGCGGATGGCCTCAAAACTGGAGCTGCCATCGCGTACAGTCAGGCGCTGTGGGTTTCCACTGATGGCATCGCGGCCCCCTTCCTGACCAATCTGGACCTGGCCGACGAGTTCAGGGTGTTCACTGAGGTCGGCAACACGATACCCGCCAGTTGCTTCCTGTATCGGGCCGATTGCCTGCCGTCGCGAGATGTCTGGCCCGAAGACGTCGCATCGGCCGGGGACTGGCAATTGTGGCGGCGAATCATGCGCGAGAATCCGCGAAACCCCTTCACCTATTGCCGCGTTCCAACCGTCCTGCATTTCAGCGCCGCATGGAAAAAATCACGGCACTCCGCAGTATCCCAACTCGCCACACTGCTTGATATAGCCGACAGAGCCGGCTGGTGGCCTTCGGCCTTGCGCGTCTGGATACCGAACGCCAGCAAGGAACAATCCGAGTACTCGCGCCTCATGCGCGTTGATCCCGCGGCCTGGAGCGAGCAGATGCGCCGTGCAGTCGGCGATCTGGTGGCACGGCTTGCCTGGGAGGATATCCAGGTGATGCGCCCTATGCTTGCAAGTGCTGAATCCGAGAAGGCGACGTTGCATTCTGAAATCTCAAGGTTGCGCAGTGAGCTCGAGGCGGCTCACCAAAGCAGCGTCGGGCTGCAGAGCCCCGCTTCGGATGCCAGGAACGAGAAGGACGAGATCGAACAAAGGTTGCAAGCGTGCCAGATGCAAGTCGCGGCCTTGCATCAGTCCAGAAGCTGGCGCTTCACAGGCCCGCTGCGCAAGATCTCCACAAGCTTGCGTTCGAAAAAATCATAGGCTTAAAAACGGGCCGGAGGCAGCGTCAGCCGCCAGTCAGCCAAGCCGATCTCATCCCCTCGCCAGCAGCGCCTCGACCTCCTGCAGCGTCGGCATGGACGGCGCGGTCCCTGGCCGGGTCACCGAAATGCCAGCGACGGCGCAGGCGAAGCGCACCGCTTGCAGCGGCTCCACGCCCCTCGAAAGTGCTGCGGCAAGCCCGCCATTGAAGGCATCGCCTGCCCCCGTGGTTTCGGCCACCGGCCCGGCACTGACGGCGGGAACATGGTCGGAGCGGGTCTTCGAGTGCAGAAGCGCGCCCTTGTCGCCGAGCGTGACGATGACCGTGCCGACGCCCCTTTCAAGCAGCTTATCGGCAGCACGCCGCGCCTCGTCGACCGAGGACACCTTCATCCCGGTCAGTTCCTCCGTCTCGGTCTCGTTGGGTGTGAGATAGTCGCAGAGCGTGTAGATGCGGTCGGGAAGCTTTGCCGCGGGGGCCGGATTGAGGATCGTCGTCACCCCTGCCCCACGCGCGATCTCCAGCGCCCGCATGGCTGCTTCGATCGGCTGTTCGAGCTGGGTGACGAAGACGCCGGCACCGCTGATCAGCCCGGCATTGGCTTCGATGTCGGCTGGTGAGATCAGCATGGCGGCACCGGGGCTGACGATGATGGCGTTGTTGCCGGTCGTCTCCTCGACGAAGATGTAGGCCGCGCCGGTGTGGCTTTCCGGCGTGTCGATGACGGCATTCCTGACGCCCGCCTGCGCCCAGGTCTGCCTGGCCATGTCGGCGAAGGGGTCTACGCCGAGGCGGGTGAGGAAGGTGATGTCGGCGCCGAGCTTGCCGGCGGCCACCGCCTGGTTCGAACCCTTGCCGCCCGGACCCAGCGTGAAGGATGTGCCGAGGATGGTTTCGCCCATGCGCGGCTGCCGCTGCGCCCTGTAGGCGGTGTCGGCGACGAAGACGCCCAATATGACCACAGGCTTCATGACGACCGGCTTGCCCGAAGCCATGCCGCTACTCCGCATCCGGCGGTACGACGCCCTTGCGGAAGGCGAAGCAGCCGTAGAAGCGGCGTTCGCCGGTCTGGATGACGCAATAGGCCTGTTTGGCGCGCTCGTAGAAGGCGTAGCGCTCGACCGCGATCATCGGCCACGACTTTCCCTCGGCCTTGTCGACTTCCTTTTGCGCTTCGCTTTGCACGGGCGGAATCTCGTCGGGCTTGCCGACAATCTCCATGCGTGCGGCGGAGTCGTCGACGAATGTGTCGAGCGGGTAGAGCGACAGCACCGCCTTGACCACTTGCGCCGCCGACGCATCGATGCGCAACACGCGGCCGAGCGCCGTCTGGCGCGCCACCGAATCGGACGGAAAATTGGTGTCGGCGATGATCAGATCATCGCCATGCCCCATTGCCCGCAATGCCTGCAGCACGTCGGCATTGAGCAGCGGGTTGATGCCTTTGAGCATGGTATTCCTCGTGAGTTGGGATCAGAGACGCTTGCCGGTCTCTGCGTCGAAAAGGTGGATCTGGTCGAGCCTTGGCTTCAGCTTGAGCGTGTCGCCCGGCTTGAAGTCGTGGCGCTCGCGAAACAGCGCCACCATCTCGCCTTCGCCGAAGCGCAGGAACACCAGCGTCTCCGAGCCGGTCGGCTCGACCACCGAAATCTTCGCCGGCACGCCGTCGGGATGGATCTCGAGGTGCTCCGGGCGCACGCCATAGACGACCGCCTGGCCGTCCTGCGCGGCATTGCCTGGTGCAATCGGGAACAGCGTGCCAGCGATGTCGACACCAGGCTTGTCGCCCTTGCGCATCACTCCTTTGAGCAGATTCATCGAAGGCGAACCGATGAAGCCGGCAACAAACAGGTTGGCCGGTCTGTCGAACAGTTCGAGCGGCGCGCCGACCTGCTCGATGCGGCCGTCGCGCATGACGACGATCTTGTCGGCCATGGTCATGGCTTCGATCTGGTCGTGGGTGACGTAGATTGTGGTGGTCTTCAGCCGCTGGTGCAGTTCCTTGATCTCGGTGCGCATCTGCACACGCAGCTTGGCGTCGAGATTGGACAGCGGCTCGTCGAACAGGAAGACCTGCGGATTGCGCACGATGGCGCGGCCCATGGCCACGCGCTGGCGCTGGCCGCCGGAAAGCTGGCGGGGATAGCGCTTCAGATAGGGATTGAGGTCGAGGATGTCGGCGGCGCGCTTGACCCGCTCGGCGACCACGGCCGGATCGGTTTTCCTGAGCTTGAGCGCAAAGGCCATGTTCTGCTCGACCGTCTTGTGCGGATAGAGCGCGTAGTTCTGGAACACCATGGCGATGTCGCGCTTGGCCGGCGGCAGATGATTGACGACGCGGTCGCCGATGGCGATCGTGCCGGCGGAGACGGTCTCCAGCCCGGCCACCATCCTGAGCAAAGTGGACTTGCCGCAACCGGAAGGGCCAACCAGCACCACGAACTGTCCGTCTGCGATATCGACGCTGACTTCGTGCAGAACCTTGACCGTTCCAAAGGCCTTGGCCACCTTGCTGATCGCGACTTGCGCCATATCTCCCCCATCGGCTCCATTAGCCGTAGGCGCCGAAGCTAACCAACGCGACCTGTCAGGGCAAGTCGGTCCCTTATAGATAAAAACCCGTTCTCGTTGACACGGCGTTTGGTTGTGAGAATAGTGGCAGGCGCTGGTCAAAATGTTGGTACCCGATCCGCAGGGAATTTCAATCGACGCAGGGTGGGGTCCTGCCTAATTCGTTTCCGAACCGGGAGCATCGTTGGCGCTCCGGCGTCTGACAGTTGGCCGATTTATTCACACTTATGTTCTGGGAGGAATAGGCGATGAGAACGGGTCTTTACGACAAACTGGTTCGAGCCAGCGCCACAAGGCGCGACATATTGAAGGGTGCGGCCAGCATGGCCGCGATCGCAGCCGCATCCGGCGCCGGACTTGGCGCCTTGACGCGCCCGGCCTCCGCGGCAAGCGAATTGCGCACAAAAATCCTGCAGATCCCCGGCGTCGGCAAAGGCCAGCCGACGGACGCCGATTTCCAGAAGGTCGGTGAACTCTGCCTCGAGGCGACCAAGGCCAATGTCAAGGAAGGCGAATTCGCCGGCGTCGAGCTGACCTTCATGGGTCTCAACAACCAGAACCTGCACAATGTGCTGTTCCGCGGCTTCCTGAAGCCATGGGAGACCTACACCGGCGCCAAGATCAACTGGATCGACCTGGCGCAGGCCGATTACAACGCCCGCCTGCAGCAGTCGATCGCGACCGGCACCGTCGATTTCGACATCATCGAAATGGGCGCGCCGTTCGAAGGCGATGTCTGCGGCAAGGGCCTGACCTCGGAAATGCCCGACTGGGTCAAGACCCAGATCGATTTCGACGATCTGGTCAGCTATCTGAAGCCGCCGGTCGGCACCTGGGACGGCAAGCAATACCGCGTGACCGTCGACGGCGACGCTCACAATTTCAACTACCGCACCGACGTGTTCGCCGATGCCGACCTCGCCAAGGCTTGGAAGGACGGCGGCGGCGAAGGTGAATGGGGCGTACCGAAGACCTGGCAGCAGGTTCAGGCGGCGACCAAGTTCCTCAAGGGCAAGAAGCTCAAGGACCAGGACGTCTACGGCTATCTCGACGCGCCAAAGCCCTGGGGCGGCTTCGGCTTCTATTTCCTTGGCAGCCGCGCCACCGCTTATGCCAAGCACCCCGACGACAAGGCCTGGCTGTTCGACGCCGACACGATGAAGCCGCGCGTCAACAATCCGGCCTGGGTGCGCGCCATCCAGGACGTCATCGACGCGCTGCCGTCCGAACCCGCCGACCAGATCAACGCCGATCCGAACACGACCGCCTTCCAGCAGTTCCTGGCCGGCACCGGCTCGATGGTCACCTGGTGGGGCGATGTCGGCTCCAACGTCAAGACCAATGACTCCTCCGTCGTCGGTGACGTCACCGGCTTCTCGATCCTGCCCGGCTCGGACGATGTCTACAATTCGAAGACCGGAGCCTGGGACAAGCTCGCCAGCGGCCCGAACTATGCGCCCAACTGCGCCTATCTCGGCTGGGGCGTCTATGTCATGGCCCGCGTCGATGCCGACGAAAAGAAGAAGAAGGCGGCATGGTCCGCCGCCGCTCATCTCGGCGGCAAGGACCTGTCGATCTGGACGGCGATGTATCCATCGGGCTTCCAGCCTTACCGCAACTCGCATTTCGACATTCCCGAATGGGTGGCGGCCGGCTACGACGAGGCCTTCATCACCTCCTACCTCAAGTCGGAATCCGACAGCTACAACCATCCGAACGCAGCGATCGAGCCACGCATCCCCGGCATCTTCCAGTACTACAGCGCCGCCGAGGACATCCTGGCCAACACTTTCGCCGGCAAGATGAAGGCGCAGGAAGGCGCCGACGCCATTGCGGCGGCCTGGGAGAAGCTGACCGACCAGATCGGCCGCGACAACCAGATCAAGCTCTACAAAGCTTCGCTCGGCATGTAGGCTGGCCTATGAACCGTGGGGGGGGGGGGGCGCCCCGCCCCAGGATGCAGGCGGCCGGCGCGGCGGAGCCGGGCAAAGCGGGCGGAGTGGTGTGGGGGCGGAGGAGGGAGCGCGCACCCGGGCGCGAGGGAGGCGGCCCGGCG